>JAPSFT010000011.1 GCA_035063765.1 Deltaproteobacteria bacterium | reverse complement strand
ACGCCGCGGCTTTGGAAGCAGCACTTCGCCCAGGCCCCGCTGCGCTCGCTCCTCGACCGCACCTGACCCAGCCGCCTTCCGCTCGCCCGCGCAAGGACGCCTCAGGCTGGCCGGTTACGGTCCTTTGGAGATCTAGGCGGGTCCTTCGGCGGGCTAAACCCTCAGAAGTTCAAGTAGTTGAAGGAGGTGGCCCGACCTGCTGAGGCACCGCTCGGATGAAGTGCCGGCGCAGAGAACCCTGTGGTAAAGACCGAGGTTGTTATGCGAGGCCATGCGCCGGCTTATGGGATCGTGATCTCGCCATCCTTCTCGAAGAAGGGCGTCTCATCTTGGAAGCCAGTCCAGATTCGGGCGTGCTCCGCTTCAGAGAGCAGAGCAACGGGCTGCTCCTTCCCGAACTCCTCATCGAGGCCCTTGCCCAGCTTGTAGCCACCGCGATCGGTCAGCACGTAGCGCTCGTGGAAGTCGTCGGGCGCACTCTCCCTGAGCCGCCATCGGCAGACCCGCACGGGCGGCAGGCCGTCGCAAAGCAGGCCGGGAATATGCTTCGCGCAGCGGCTCCTGAACTCCTCGAAGCTGCACTTGCCGTCGGCATCGAGGGTATGGATCTCCACCCTCTCGAGCGGGCGGTCTTCAACACCCTTCGCGGCCAGGGCCACGCACGCCTGGATCACCGGGCGCCAGCGGTAGAGCGAGGGATCGAAGTGGGGGTCGATGAGAAGGAGCACACGACTGTTGCGCACGAGCTTCTCAATGTGGCCAGCCAATGGTTTCGGTTGCCGCAGGACGGGGAGCTCGCGAGCGACTCCAAGCTTTGCGTGAGACTCGTCTACATCCGCTTCGAGCACGACGTCGGGATGACCGCTGGGGTTTCGAGTCGCCAGAATCGCATGGAAGGCCTTCCTCTTGATCTGGCGATCAGTGGCGTTTCGAATCCAGCACTCGTCCTGTGGCTTTAGCGATCCGTCGTACTCTTCCGGCGACCCTGCCCAGACGAGCTTCGCGTCGGACTGCTGGACCTTTTCGCGGATGCGCGCAAACTCCCGATCCGCGCAGCCGGCCTTCCGACAGGCCTCGAAGATCATCTTCTTCCAGCGCTTCCTTGAGGGGTAGGCGGAGATGGCCCGCGCATGCTGGAAGCCCATGAGGTTGAGGGTCGTGCGGGCCTTGTCCCAGCTCGTCAGCAACTCCGGCTCGATCGCAAACTCGTACAGCATCAGAGCAGCTCTTCCGCTCGCTCCTCGAAGAAGCCATGGGGCCAGCGATCGACGAACTCCCCCGATTCGTCGATGCGCAGTTGGGTCGCCTTGACCTCCCCCTCGATCTGCTCGATGAAGACGACGGCCACTTGGTCAGGCCGAAGCGCTGGCGCACCGGGCGGTAGATCACCGGAATGGGTCTCCTCGATTCGCCGCAGCAATCGCAGCATCAGGTGCTCGCTGTGCGTCTCGAGCAGGAAGCGGCGGGTACCGTCTCCGATTTGGCTCGCGAAGAGATCACCGAGCCCCACCTGCACCTTGGGATGAATGTGGAGCTCAGGCTGTTCGATTGCGGTCAGGCTCGGCCGATCAGGATCGAGAGCAGCGACCACGACCGGCACGACCTGTGAGACGCCCACCCCGACGTCTGCGGGATGGACGGCGATCCTGGACGTGGGGTCCACCAAGCGGAACGCTGTTCTCTTCTCGAGTGACTGAAACTCGGCGGCGAGATCGTCCCACATGTCGAGGAATGTGCCGCGCTCGATCGAGAGCCAGAGTGCGCTGTCCTCTGGAAGCTCGATGAAGGACCTCAGCGCCAGGCCGTAGCCCGTGTCGAGCTTCTCGGAGTCGGAAAGCCAATCGCTCACTCCCGCGACGAACTCAGGCCCAAGGGTATGCATCCGATCCCAGGCACCGAGCCCGCTCGCCCAGCGGTGCGGCTCTAGGTAGCGGGGAGACGCGTACGTGCGAGCGAGCACGTCACGCATAGGCCCAACGTACCGGAGTTGTGCCACTTCATCTTTGAGGAGCTGCCCCAGGCCCACCATCAGCGTCGAGACGCGATAGCGAAACTCCCGAAACGGGTAGGCGTAGAAATCATCTTGCTCGTCGTAGTCAAGCGCGAGGAGCTCTCCCCAGCGGGGCAGGCTCGATCGCGCGAGTCCACCCACAGGCAGGCGATGGCCGCGCCAGTACTCGGCCTCAGATCCAGGCGTGTCGCTGATCCACCGCGATGCCACCTCCTCGCGACTCGGCCGCTCCTCCTCCGGGATCCGGCCGTCGTACGCGAATAGGGGATGCGCCAGGTTCGGAAACAGATCCACCTGTGCACCGTCGTCATTGGATTCGATCCGGCCGATCACCTCGCCATTCATCCCCACTTCATAGGTGCGCAGGGTCGGAGCCTTGCGCGCACCACTCCACCGCACCTGGAGCTCAACCCAGCCGGACCTAATCTCGGTGCTCAGCCCTTCATCGAAGAGCTCCAGACTCTGCAGCTCCTCGGCTTCGTCGGCATCGGCAGCCGACTCGAGCATTGGAAGCTCGGGGAGCTCATGCTTGGTCAAGTCGAGTTCAAAGCGCAGGCGAACCACACGGCTCGTGTCCTGGGCGTGCACGAAGCTCCGGAACCCGCCCAGATCGACGACATCACCTCCGTGATGAGTGGCGTCCGGGTCGAGGTTCCGTCGACTCAGGATCTCGTGCGCGTAGTGGAGCGCGTGCAGGATTGTGCTCTTGCCCGCACTGTTCCGGCCGAAGAGGAGCGTGATAGGGCGCAGCTCGATGCGGATCGGACGGCCGATGCCCTTGAAGTTGTCGACTTCCAGAGCGGTGATCATCAGAGCGCACCCCGGAACGCTTGATTCGACAATGCGGCCAGCAAGCCATCTGCGGCCAAGCGAGCAATCGCCAGCTGTTGCTGGAGACTCATTGCCGACTTCGCGCACTCCGCATAACGAACTTGAGCACCCATTGGTGCATACGGAAGACGCAATCGCCGTTGCGCAGTTATGGGGACCTGGTTCCTTGTTGTTTGCGCCATCTTGGCTTTCAGAGCGTCCTGGAACCTCGAAGATCGCAACGCACCGAACAGGAAGGTGGGCAACAGTCGCTTAGGATCGGGTCGGAATGCAGTCAGCGATGTTCCGATCAAAGCGCGTTTGTACTCTCCCCGATACAAGAGGACGCGGCCGACCGTTGCGTTGTGAGAGAGGAGAACATCTCCCTTCTCGATCCAACCGAATCGGAGAGCTTGTGCCTTCTCTTCTCTCAAGCGTTGAACGGATCGCTCCTCAAGCTTCCCCTCGTCTGTGACGCTCGCTGCAGTAAGAAAAGGAACACCTTCGTCTGTGAAGTCTCTCGCGCGAGGGTAGGCACTTCCAAAGTTGCCATCCTTATGAAGCATCAGAATTCCACGCTGTAGCATTTCGCCAATCTCGAGATCCTCTGCGTCTGATGCGATCGCTTCGCGGAACAACGCGTCCCCAAGTTGGGTCCCAAGCACAATGGCGAGTCTTTTTTTGGATTCAATCGCCTCCGCGTGGTCGAGAATCGCTGCTGCCCTCTCTTGATTCTCGAGCGGAAGCCAGGGGAATTGAAGCTTCGCTTGTCCGGTCTTGGTGATCGCCTTCTGCGTTGAGCCCGTGCAAAGCTGATCTTTCCTATGCTGAAAGAGTGGTGACCTCAAAAAGTGATACAGGTAGCGGGAGTGCACTAGATCCTTCCGAGGGCGGCTCGCCACGAAGCCGGTTGAGAAGATGGTCGACGCATCCTCTTTGCCGACGTGAAAGACCTTCGTAGTTGCCCTCATTTTGGCCCAGATGACGTCGCCAGGTCTTACAGCCAGATCCGCTCGAGTCGGCCTCATGCTGTGCGTGACCATGTCAGAGTCCGTGATGACGCCCCCGTCAATCCCTCCCGTTGCTACGTATCGCCTCTCACCCGTGAACGGATGCACACGCTCAGATGCAGTCGGCGCCACCTCCTCCAGGGGGCGCCATCTCGGCACGATGGTGGCGGTGCTCACAGCAGGTCCTCAAGCTCATCGAGTCGCGCAGAAGTCTCACGTTCAAGGTCGCGAAGCCTCTGAAGCAATGCCGTCGGGTCGTCTAGGTCAGGTTCGACATAGGGCGTCGCTTTGTATTCGGCGAACGAAAGCCTGTAGCTAGATGAGCGAATCTCGTTAGCCATCACTGAGAAACACTGCGCTGCACGGTCACCAAGGCCGATCTCATTGCGCTGTTGCCATCGCGACAAGCAGTCGGGCAGATCGTCGCCTGCAACGCGTTCGCGCTTGTCGTCTAAGGAGAACCCATCTGCGCGCACGTCGTAGAAGAAGACGTCAGTCGTCTCGCCGCCGCGAGTGAAGACCAGGATCGCAGTAGAGACCCCCGCATAGGGCTTGAACACACCAGACGGAAGCGAGATCACCGCCTCTAGCTGGTTCTCTTCTACCAGCATCTGTCGAAGCGCAACGTGCGCATTCGAACTGCCGAACAGCACGCCCTCGGGCACGATCACCGCGGCGCGGCCGCCAGGGTTCTTCAGCATGCGGAGCATGAGGACCAGGAAAAGCAGCTCTGTCTTCTTGGTCTTGATCTTGGCTGTGAGGGTTGGGTCGATGTCCTCGGCGTCCAGGCTGCCCTTGAACGGCGGGTTAGCGAGGATGACGTCGAAGTGGTTCTCGGCGAGTTCGGGGCGCGTTTCACGAAAACCGCGACTGAGCGTGTCCTGATAGTAGATGTGCGGGTTGGCGACGTCGTGGAGCATCAGGTTCATAGCTGCGATGCGGAGCATCGTGACGTCGAAATCGAAGCCGTAAAACATCCCCTTCTGGATGTGGTCGCGGTACGGCTCGAGGAGGTCGCCCGTGTAGACCATGACGGACTTGCCATCGTCGCCGAGCACCGGCCGCCCGTCCTCGCCCTCGGCCGGGAACTGACCCTCCGCCGACGAGTACTTGCGCAGCAGGTACTGCATCGTCTGCACGAGGAAGCCCGCCGTGCCGGCTGCCGGGTCCCCCACCTTCTCAGTGGGCTTCGGGTCCACCATTGCCACCATGACGTCGATGATGTGGCGCGGCGTGCGGAACTGGCCGTTGATGCCCGCCGTGGTGAGTTTGCTGAGCAGGTACTCGTAGAGATCGCCCTTGGTGTCGCCCTCGCCCAGCGGCAGCTCATCGATCAGCTTCACGGCGGCGTAGAGCAGACTGGGCTTCGAGATGATGAGCTGGGCATCCTTCATGTGCTCGCCCAGGCGATCCTGCTTCTCTGCGACGGCACGAATGTGCGCGAAGAGCTCGTCGCGAACGAGGGCAAGCATGCGCGCGGCATCGCCCTCGTGCTTGAACTTCGACCAGCGTAGGTGCTGCTTGTCGGGCCCGAAGAGATTCCCGGGAAAAGCCTCGCCGCGGTGCTTGCGAGTGAAGACGCGCTCTTCGCGCGTCTCCCGGATGTCGAGCAGGCGGGCGAACATCAGGAAGGAGATCTGCTCGATGACCGTGAGCGGATTTGTTATGCCGCCGGTCCAGAACTGGGTCCAGAGGTTGTCGATCTGACTGCGGAGCTTGCCGGTGATCATGAATGGAGACCTTCGGGACCGGGGTTGGCCGGGATGGGTTCGGGATTCTCGAAGCTGGCGATGAGGCCGAGAAGCTCGTCGATCTGAGCCTCGTCTTCGAAGAGCCCATCGATGCCGTCGGGATCGAGCGTCGTGAAGGGCGGCTCGTAAAGGCGCTCGAGTTCGATGCTGCCGGCGCTCGCGATCAGGCTCTTGAGGAGGCTCAGGAAGCGCACCTGGCGCGCATTGAGCGCCTGGTGCTGGTGGACGAACGCTTCGAAGCGCTTCTCGACGGCATCCGCGTCGAGGCCGATGACACGGCGGATCGCCAGGTCGAGGTGCCCCGCGGTCTTGGGATAGAGCTGCTCGAGCTTGGCGAGATCGACATCGGGGTTCTGGGTGAGCACGAGGCTCACCAGATCGTCGAGGTCATGGGAGGTCACAGGCTGGCCGGCCTTGATCTTCTGCAGCGTCCCATTGCTGGCGACGAGGTCGCGCAGCACCTGCTCGACGCGCTTGCGGTAGCCCACCTGATCGAGCCCCTCGATCTTGACGGGGTAGTCGGCGTCGCGGACGAGCGAGAGGTCCTCCGCGATATCGACTAGCTGGGCGTAGTCGGCCGGACCCGCAGGGCGCTCGCGCAACTTCATGATGGACCGCAACTCGAGCCGGGCCTCCTCCAGCGCGCCGAAGGTCGGCTCGGCCCAAAAGGCGACGCTCTTCACGTGGGCAATGGTCTGGGCCTTGGCCTTTACCTGAGCGAGGTTCATCTTGAGCTGGGCGAGGGCGTTCAGCAGGTCGCCCTTCAGGTCCTGGAGCTCGCTCGAGCCCGTGATCTGCGCCCGCTGGAGGCGCGTCACAAGGAGATCGAACTCGTGGGCCTCGACGTGGCCGCGGATGTCGCGCTCCTTCATCAACGGTGCGACCTCCTGTAGGAGGGCCGCCCGGGTGGCCGGGTCGAACTGCTTGAGGATCTGGGCGTCGGCAACCTTCTTGAGGGTCCGCCATGCGTCGCGCACCGCGATGGTGCCCGTGTCCTGGAGGCTCGCGATGTCCTGGCGCAGGAGCTCGATCACCGCCTCGAAGGTGGGCAGATCAGGCCGGTGAAGCGCGGCCTCGGCCAGCTCCACGCGGGCCTCGAAGAGCTGGTGCAGCAGCGACTTGCGAGGCGACGGCGTCGGTTCGACGTAGGTCTCGCCGAAGAACTCGAAGTTGCCCCAGTGGTCGAAGACGAGGAACTCCTTCTTGTGCTCACCCGGGCCGAAGAGGTTCTCGCACCTGCGGGTTCCGCGCCCGATCATCTGCCAGAACTTGACGTAGGACTTGACGGGCTTCGCGAAGACCAGGTTCACGATCTCGGGGACGTCGATGCCGGTGTCGAGCATGTCGACCGAGATCGCGATCTGGATGTCGTTGTGCTGGCCCTGGCCCTTGAAGTCGTCGATCAGTTGCTCGGCGCGCGGGTCGTAGTTGTCGATCACGGTGCAGAAACTTCCGCCGTACTGCGGATAGAGCTCGTCGAAAAGCTCCTTCAGCAGGATGGCGTGGCGGTGGCTGCGGGCGAAGACGATGGACTTGCCGGGCGCTTGGCCGGTTGCGTCGCGGATGCCGCTCTCCATCAGTTTGCGGAGCATCGCGCGGTTGGTGTCCTTGTTGAAGACGTAGCGGTCGAGCTCTGCGGCCTCGTAGTCGAAGCTCTCTGCATTCGCCATCTGCTGCTCGAGCTGAGCCCGCTGGGACTCGCTCATCTCCTTCCATTTCATGCCCTTGCGCTGGAACTCGGTCTGATACGCCCGCACGCGGAAGGGGAGGAGAACGCCCTCGTCGATGGCGCGATCGAGGGGGTAGTGCGCGGTGGGGTCCTGATCCTCGCAGCCGAAGAGGTCATAGGTGTTGCGGTCGATGAAGCGCACCGGCGTGGCCGTGAGCCCCACCTGGAGCGCGTCGAAGTAGTCGAAGAGGTCCTTGTAGCGGTTGTAGATGCTGCGGTGCGACTCGTCGGCGATCACCAGGTCGAAGAAGCCCACGTCGAAGCTCTCAAAGCAGGTCCTCATCGCCGGATAGGTGGCCAGGTAGATCTGGTGCTCGCGCTCCTGGGCGGTCTTGGCGGTGACCGATACCCGCTTGGCGTTCGGGAGGAGCTGCTTAAAGGTGTTCAGGGCCTGTTTGCGAAGCTCGCGGCGGTCGCAGAGAAACAGGATCCGCTTGGCCCGGTTGGCTCGCAGCAAGACATCGGCGAGCGATGCCGCGACGCGGGTCTTGCCCGTGCCTGTGGCCTGTACGATCAACGCCCTGCGGCGTCCCTGGTCGAAGCGCTCGCCGACGCGCTTCACGGCCTCCACCTGGTACAGGCGTCCTGCAATCTCTCGACTGATGGGTACCTCGTGGAGAGGGACGCGGCTGGCACGCTGGAAGTGCAGGTAGGCGAGGCTGTCCTTCGAGTAGAAGCCGTAGATCTTGCGATCGACCTCGTTCTGGGCATCGTCCCACAGGTAGAGGTCGAAGCCATTCGTGTAAAAGATCACCGGACGCTGGCCGTACATCTGCTCGAGGCCATCGGCGTAGAGGCGGGCCTGGTGGCGGCCCAAAGCGGCCTCAATCGAGGTCTTCTTGACTTCGACAACGGCAAGGGGCCTGCTGGCGTCGTCCCAAAGGACGTAATCCGCCTTGCCGTGCCCTGTCTCCGTCGGTTGGTGCTCGACGTCCACCTCCTGGCCGACGTCCGTGGTGCTCTTGCCCGCGGCTCCGACATCCCAGCCAGCCGCGACCAGCATGGTCTCGACGAGGAACTTTCGGGTCTCGGCTTCGCTGAAGGAGAGCTCGCTCGCGGCCTGCTGGCCGGACTGAATGATGAGCTGGAGCTCCTGCGCAGACTTTTCGGCGGACTCGGCTTTCGCGCGGGCCGCGTCAAGCTCCGAGAGGAGCTTCTCCATCTGTGCTTCCTGGGCGGCCAGCTTCTCAAGCGCTGCCTTCTTCTCACGCTTCAGGTCAGCCCGGGTCGACTCTGCAACACCGCCAGCGGGAGGCACCGTGAACTTCGGGCAATCGCTCTGGGAGCCCTTGTCCACGGCGAGGTGAAGCCAGCTGCCGAGGTGGTAGGCCTCGTGGAGGGCACGCCCCGCCATATCGAAGCTGACGGCGCCGCCGTGGGCCGCCTTGTTCCCAAGCTTTCGGACGGCGTGGATCTTCGTCAGCACCACCTGAGGAACAGCGTCTTTGAACGGCTGGCCGTCCAGAAGGGTGAAGAAGTCGGCCTCGAAGGGCTGGCGGAGGCCCAATGCGGTGTAAAGGTCGTTCGTCATCGCCTCCGCGAAGGTGCGGAGCTTGATCAGTGCACTCGCGGGATCGGGATGGAGGTACTGCTCGGCGAAGCCGCCCAGGTCGGCCAGGTAGGTGCGTTTTGCTCGCAGGAACTCGAAGTTGATCGACTTCACCAAGACGTGGCCCTCGCGGCCGTCTCGGAGTATCGGGTTCCACGGACTCGGCGGGAGATGGTCCAAGGGCACGAATAGGGCTCCGGCCCCCGGATGCGATGTGCCATAAGGGGCTCGCGGAGCCTCTGGAGCAATCCCCGTGCCGTCACCCTTCCCGCCTCTTCCTGGGCAGCTTGATCCCGTATCTCTTCATCCAGTCCGTGAGGGTCTGGTAACTCGCCATACCGAGTAGCTTGGCAGCTCGCGTCTTGTTGCCCCCAGCCTCCTGGAGGGCACGCTCGATGTAGTGGCGGGCCAATTCTGCCACGAGATCGCGAACTTGCAGCCCCTCTCCGAGCGGCCGGCCGAGCAGGTCCGATCTCGATCCAGACCCGACTTGCAGGAGCTCCTCTCGGACGTCATCGACTCCGATCCGCGGGCCCGAGGTCCAAATCGACAGTCGTAGCAGCGTGTTCTGGAGTTCTCGCACGTTACCGGGCCACGAGTGGGCGATCAGAAGACTTCTTGCGGCAGGAGAGAGTTCCTTGTGTGCGTAGCCCGGCTGGGAGGCCGCCTCCTGGTTGATCCGCTCGAGCAGGCGCTCGATCAGCAAGCTGAGATCGCCTTGGCGGTCGCGAAGCGCAGGAAGCCGAATCACACCTACTGCGAGCCGGTGATAGAGGTCCTCACGGAAGCGGCCGGCTGCCGCTTCCTCAAGGAGATTCCGGTTGGTCGCTGCGATGATCCTCACATCGACCGAAATCGTGCGATCCGAACCCATACGCCGAACCTGTCGTTCCTGTAGAACTCTCAGCAGCTTGACCTGCGCATCCAGCGGAAGTTCACCGACTTCATCGAGAAAGAGCGTGCCACCGCTCGCCACCTCGAAGTGGCCCTTGTGCTGCTGAGTTGCGCCAGTGAACGCCCCCCTTTCGTGCCCGAACAGCAAGGACTCCACGAGCTCGCGAGGAAGTGCTCCGCAGTTCACCGCCTCGAACGGACCGGAGGACCTAGGGCTGGACGCATGAATGGCCCGCGCGAAGAGTTCCTTGCCAGTGCCCGACTCTCCCTCGATCAGCACAGGAACGTTTCGCGGTGCTACCAGGCGGGCGCGGGCCACGGCACGTTCCATCGCCGGGCTCCGTCGAATGATCTGATCGAACTCGGGCGCCTCGGGCGGCAGCCCATCGCTGAGGCGTTGGAGCTTCTCGTCGGTGCGCCGCAACACATCCGGCACGTACTCGGCGGAGATATCGAACGGGATCGAGACCGTCCGGACGCCCGTCTTCTCGTGCGACTGGATCAACTCAGCGGGGAAGCGGGTCTTGGCCAGAAGCACCCAGACCGCTTGCATAGCGGGTGTTCCTGGGCTGATGTGGATCGCGAGCTCGGCATCGGGTCCGAGCTCTCGTTCCACGAACTCCATGGAGTGAAGAACTGCGTCGTGGATGCCGCTGTAGTCCGTCGGATCGCCCAGGTCCGATGTCAGCAGATGCACTCGCGGGCTTCCCCGCTCCTGAAGCCAACGCACATAGTCCGCTGACTCCTCGCGGGGATAGTTCGAGAGCAGCACCAGTTCGTCAAAGGTGCGCGCTTCGATCACGCTCGCGGTCGGCCCCGGCGATGCCGGGCGATTCGCACGTGCGCAGTCGAGGTCGGTTCGACCCAACCATGCGAGAAGTACCCGCTTCACTCGAGGACCTTCTCAGACGACAGCATCGTCAACTAGCGTCCCATTTCGGGAAATACGTCTTCAGTCGTTCAACTGTGTGCCGCCACTTGGGTGTCGTAGGCTGGCATACGGTGTTCTGGTTCCCGAAGAGGCCCACCTCGTTCACTGCCGAAGCCTCGGGGACGGTATCGAGCCATTGCACCCGGACGAAGTACTCCGCCTTCTCCGGGTCATCGGCGCTTCGCCGGTAGCGTTCAGCGTTCCGCAGCACTTCCAGTACCGATCGTTCGCCGGACGGTGTCTCGACCTTGAAGTCGTTCACCGAACGCACCGGCTCCTTGACTCGCCCAACCCCCACGTAGCCGGTCTTGGGGATCTTGACCCACACGCGGTCTCCCGGAGAAAGCAGCTTCAGCGTCTGGCTGTACCAGCTTCCACCACCCGCGCTGATGAAACCGTGCTGGCGCGCCTCATCCCAAGAGCGCGACGACGTGGGGCCATAAGAGACGTAGTACTCACCGTTCCAGGGCTCCTTCTCGCCCTTGCTCTTGGTCGTGCTCGCGACGTTCACCTGCGTCTCTCCGGGGTCAATGAGCCACGCCCGACTCAGCAGCTGCTCGTCACCATGCTGGAAAACCTGGAAGAAGACGACGTTGATCGCGATGTCCCGAGCGTTGAGGTATCCGATGATGCGCTCCGTCGCGGCATCGAGCTCTGCGGCGACGATGATGATCTGGTGCGATTGGTTGAGGGTCTCCTCATCCAGCTCGATGCCGAACCGCTCCCGAAACGCCTCGTCCAACTTTCCGCCGTTCGAAAACCGCTGATAGATCTGTGCAATCTTCTCCGCGCCGAGCTGCTCCACCCACGACGCGTAGTCGAGGGATTGGGCGATGATCTCACGCGGTGTACGGTCGCGCTTGAGTTCGATCAAGACCAAGGAAGCGTCGGGAGCAATTGCCAACAGATCGATTCGTCCGCCATGGCTCGTGCCCTCTTGCCGGCCGATGAGCATCCACTGGCTCGAGAGGATGCTCGGGTCGCGCGCAATCATTTCCTCGAGCTGCTGTTCGCTTGCCAGACGGCTGGCAGAGAGCGCGGAGGGTCGTTCTCCAACTTTCCAGATCGCGTGTTGAATGGGCATGACTGGTTCAACTCCAGAGAACCGTTCAAACAACCCGATAGCCGAATTGCGCAGCGGCGTTGGTGATCGGGATCAAGAGCGGCGGTTCAGCAAGCGCTCTGTTCAGGCGCGGCTGCTTCGGTATCGCTCCAAGCGCACGCTCGAAGAGGGCGACAGCAGGCTGGTTTCCGCTCATCGACGACGGATAGTAGATTCCATCAATCTCCGGGTACGCATCGTAGATCGCGCGTGACCAACGCTGAGCACGAGGCCGCGGCCCACTGTTGATGGCCATGGATGCACCAGCGCGCGTCGGCCAGGTGCCGGACAGATCCAGCAGATCGAGTGCGCGCTCCGTGGCGAACGCGGCCAACCATGGATCGTTGTGGTGGCGGTCGATGACCCGTGACTCCTGGAAGACCTCCGCGAGGCACGTCGGGCCGTGGATCGCGGCATAGAGGATGGCTCTCTCTTGGTGGTGGGGCGGAGGATCATGATGATCGAACCGGCCCGAAGGGACGGGGCCGTAGGATCGAAACTGGTTCCAGCTTGCGGGATGGGGACCGCCGCGGAAGTAGACTCTCCAGATCAGGCTTCCTGCGGGCAGGCTCTTGACCGCGGGCACTGTGCGAGCGACGAGCTCGGCAGGAGGCGGGGGTTCAGGAAGCTTGGCCAAGCGCGCGCTCAGAGCCCTTCGGCCAGACGAGCGACCTCCATCGGCGAGTGGCCGGCTAGCAGCCACTCCCGCGGGCTCATCGGCTCGTCGCCGCTCTTCTCTGCAACAAGGTCAGGACTGGGCGATAGGAACCAACGAGCAACCGTGACGGGATTCAGGCCCGGATCGAGGCGGGGCACGACCTCGTCAAGACCAGGAACCTCCTTCCTACCCGTGAACTGAAAACGCGGCAGTAGCCACTCGCCGCGCCACTTCACGCCATACAGGCTTGGATGAGGAGCGAGCAAGCGCTGGCGGATGCGGCTCGGGTCCACGTCGAGCAGCTTCGCCGCCTCCTTGGTCGAAACCGCCGTTGCGATCAGCGCACTGAAGTCGAGAGCCCCGCGAAACAGCGGGTCATCGCTGCCGAGCGATTGGCGCCGTGTCGAGAAGCCGCCGCTGTGAAGCACAGCGACCTCTTCGGGCGGTAGCTCCTGTTCCGGCTCCGCCCAGAGATCCTTGCCAGCGATCTGCTCAAGCGTCTCGCGGAGCAACGCGAGGAACTTGCCCTCGTCGATCTCCACCCCCCACTCGCTCAGGTACTCGGTGACATTGCCCATGCATTCCTCACGATGAGATATGTCGTTAGCAAACGTTAGTACATCCTTCTTTTCGGTGCCCCGTGAAGTCGTCTGAGGGAAGGGAGCCGAAACTCAAATGCTTCCAACTTTCATCAGTAAATTCGGTAACTTGAGTCTCAATCACGCAAGGCGGTTGCCGTCCAGCCTGCGCGGGCGAGGCGGCAGAGGTCGAAGGCAACGCGAAATCGGCCAAGCAAGGTCGGCGCGACAACGAAAACTGACCCCCTAACGACATGAAAGTTGACCCCCTTCAGAGAGGAGCGATCCGGACCCGCTCGGGTTCACTCGAGAAATGCTTGCTCGTTGTGCCAGCGCAGGAACTCGGCAGCGGGCCGTTGACCTTCCTCCACGGGCTCCCGAACCCGCTCTCCGTGCAGCGCGTAATAGTGCCGGCCGTTCTCGAAATCCTCGCGAATGCGACGGCTCACCTCGAGCCGAAGCTCCGGAGTGACGGTCACGTAGCCCCGGTCGAAGAGGGTGTGGAGGTCGCTTCGGAGGAGCAGGCCATTGTCGACGCGGTGCTCGCCTCCCGCGGCGTAGGGCCGAATGTGGGCTGCCTGGAGGACCGGTAGGACGCGCTCTCCTGTGACGGCGCAGCGCCGGTCGTACGCGTCGGTTACGAGAATCCGGAAGCTTCCCTGGCCGAGGCGCGGGCGCACCAGGGTGGGCTCGCCGTACCGGGGATGGCCGGGCTCACGCCACTGTGCGGGCCATCCCTGTCCGCTGCTCTGCACTCGGATCCTCTCCTCTACCTGGAGCCACAACGATCGTCCCGGCTCAGCGTTCAGGTCGTACGTCTTGCCTTGGACGATGTTCGGGTGCCAGTCGGGCGGAGCGGGGATCCACAACTCCTCGGGCAGAAAGAAGGGCTGCTCCAGGAGGATGCAGCCGATCGTGTAGTCCTCGTGGGGCTGAGCTGGGGCGCGCCGGTACTGCTCGATGCGCGCCCGCATCTGTGCCAAAGAACTCGCTCCGTTCGACTCGCCGAACGCCTCCCATGCGAGGCTCACGGGCAACCTGGTGGCATGGGCGAAGAAGCCACCGCCAACCACCGAGTGACGCGGAGCATGGAGCTTGAAGAGGAAGAGCTCGCCCGCTTGGAGAGCCCGGAAGACTCGGGTCCCGCCCGGCTGCCAGAAGTTCACGTCGTCGAGCTGCGGACGACTCGCGAGAAGCTGGTACCACTCGTAGTCCGTGATTCCGACGTATGCCTGCATCGACAGACCCGGATCACTCCATCTCGACGCGCGTCCCCGGCGGAAGAGCGGCTGCGCGGCGGGATCATGGCACGACCAGGTTGCCGACCGCGACTGCGCCTCGCGTCGAGCCTCTGCTGCAGACGGACCGCACGTCACTTGGCGAGCCGATGGGCGGCGCCATCGCAGCGCGTCCGCGCATGGTGACGTGGGATCAGAGGCTCTGCAGGAGTGCGTCGAAGGAACGATGCGAGCGCAAGATAAAGGCGGTCCACTTCCCCAGAAGAGCCCGCCACTGCTCGACATTTCATGGGCCATGATCGCGTTCGTGGGCCATCTTGGCCCAGTTTGGAACCGGTCTTGATCATGGCCCGCGCTGTTACGCGGCTGGGCGAATGGAAGCCCCGACACAGCTCCACGGCACCTGGTTGGTAGCGCCTCTGCAGCACCTTGGATCGCGAAGTGTCGATCGGCTGCAGCGCCGCGGAAGCGCGTCGGGCGGGTATCGAACTCGTCGACGCAGCGTTCGGCAGGCTGGATGTGGAGAGAGGGACAGAAGTCGCAGGTATCGGTGCGAATGCAAGATAAGTGACGGAGGGATTCGCGGAAGTCCCTGTACGCCCTCGGGAATGCGAGGGAGTACTCGAGACGTGGCGGAGGAATCCTCCGCCTGCGCTCTGCGCGGTGTCGGTTCCCGCGAAGGCCGCTCGGCGGAGCGATGTCCGCAAGGAAGCTGAACGCTGCCCCTGCAGAGTCGCTGCAGGACTCCTGCACTCCGGGCCCGATTTCGGCGCCTCCGTCGGTAGCTGGGCCGCAGGCGGTCGGCACCGCTTGCGGCTGAGCGACGGCAGTCGCGCCTCCCGCGATCGATCCGGAGTTCGTGCGCCAGCCACACGCTGGCGGCGTTTGGTTGGAGACTGCGAGCCATCCCCGGACCCGGTCGTGACCGCAGCCAATGCGAACCGCCGTGAGCGCGCGGACTTGCAGGGATGCGCCCGATCCGGAGCGCTGGCACCGCACTTGCTCTCTCCAACAGCGCCTCCCCGCATGAGGGGAAGCCATGGCCGAGACGCCGACCGAAGCGCGCGGGAATGCCTGACGTGGCTTCCCTCGCCCGGCTCCTCGCCTCGCCGGCCGCTGCCGCCCCTGCGGTACGCTGGGCCCTCGTGGCGAAGCTCGGGCGCATCCGGAGCCGCTCGCGCGGCGAGGACGGTGTGCGGGAGTTCTACCTGGACTTCCGGCCGGTCGGGCGGGTGTGGTCGAACCGCGGGATCCGCATCACGGACGAGGCGACGGCGCAGCGGTTGCTCGACCGGATCCGCGACGAGGTCGCCGAGGGGGTGTCGGTCGAGGTGGTGCTGGCGCGCTACCAGCCGACCGGCTCACCGACCAACCTCGTGCCGACCTGGCTCGCGCGCTGGCTCGAGCTGCGCCGCCGCGAGATGGCTGCCGGCTCGCTTTCACCGAACTTCGTGCGGGAGCTCGAGCGGCTTGCGGCTCCCGGCGGGCACTTCTCGTTCTTCGACCGCATCTCGATCTACGAGGTGACCTACGGGACACTTGAGGACTGGAGCCTCTGGCTCGCGGACCGCAAGCAGAGCCCGAAGTCGCGGCGGAACTTCCTCGGCTACATGCGCTCGTTCCTGCGCTGGCTGGAGCTGCGCGGCGAGATTCCGAAGGCGCCACGCGTGCCGCCCGTGCGCGTCGAGGAGCACGAGCCGCGGATCCTCTCGATCACGGATCAGGACGCGGCGGTGGCGCACATCCCGGACGCGGATCGCGGGATCTTCCTCGCGCTCGCGCATCTCGGGCTGCGGCCCGGCGAGGCGCGGGCGCTCACGGTCGCGGACTACCGGGACGGCTGGCTCTTCGTCGACAAGGCCGCCGAGTCGAAGTCCGTCGGCGCCGAGATCCGCGGCACGAAAACCGGAAAGCCGAAACGGCTGCCGGTCAGCCGGGAGCTCGCCGGTTGGATCGATCGGCACGTCGACCCGGCGGGCCGCTTCTCTAGAAAGCCCCTATTCCCCAACCCACGCACCGGCCGGATGTGGCCGCACAAGGCGCTCCAGCGCGTCTGGGCCGCAGCGCTGGAGGCAGCCGACCTCCCGCACGTCTCGCTCTACGAAGGCACGAAGCACACGATGGCGACCGACGCGATCCGCCGCGGCGTTCCGGAGCGGCACCTGCAGCGCTTCCTCGGCCACGCGTCGATCCAGTCGACGCGCCGCTACGCGCGTCTCGCCGACAATGCACTCGTCGAGGTGCTTCGACCGCCGAAGCCGGGTTGGCGACAACCTGGCGACAAGGGTCCGAGGATTGAACTCAAGAAACTACGCGGTGTTACGGGTGGGCCCTCCTGGATTCGAACCAGGGACGACACCGGTTATGAGCCGGGTGCTCTGACCGCTGAGCTAAGGGCCCGTGGTGGGCGACGGTAGCGGACGGTGCGGGGGCGGAGGATCGCGCGCGGGGGGCGGCGGATCGCGCGCGGGGGGGGGCGGCGGGCGCGGGCGCGCCGCTCCGGGGCATCGCTCGCGGGCCGGCGGGGCTATTGGCGCTTCCGTGGGGGGGTGGTGGCGGGAGGGGCCGTGCGCGGCACCATCGGCGCATGCCGCGGCTCCAGCGCAAGGACCTTCGGGTGCCGGACGAGGTGCGCCGGTTTCCGAACGGGCGGATCGACGTCGTGAACCTGGACGAGACGGCGTTCTGCCGCTTCGTCTTCGAGCCGGGCTGGCGGTGGTCGAAGGACGTGGCGCCGATCGCGGGGACGGCGTCGTGCCAGTACCGGCACGTCGGCTACACGATCTCGGGAACGCTCGAGGTCCGGATGGACGACGGCACGCGGATGACGATCGGGCCGGGCGATGCCTACGAGATCCCGCCCGGGCACGACGGCTGGGTGGCCGGCGACGAGCCCTGGGTGTCGGTGGAGTTCACGAGCGGGCATGCCTTCGGGCGTTCGGCGGAGGAGCTCGGCGAGCGCGTGCTCGCGACGATCCTGTTCGCGGACATCGTCGACTCGACGGCCGCGGTGGAGCGCCTGGGCGATGCGGCGTGGGCGGAGCTGCTGCTCGCGCACAACGAGACGGTGCGGGTGCTGGTGGACCGCCATCGCGGGCGCGAGATGATGACGCTCGGCGACGGCTTCCTCGCGCTCTTCGACGGCGCGGCCCGCGCGGTGCGGGCGGCCGCGGCGATCGCGCCGGCGATCGCGCCCTTCGGGCTGCGCGTGCGCTGCGGGGTCCACACCGGCGAGGTGGAGATCGTGGGCGGGCAGGCGCGCGGCGTCACGGTGCACGCGGCGGCGCGCGTCGCCGCGCTCGCCGCGGCCGACGAGGTCCTGGTGTCGGGAACGACGCGGGACCTGCTCGACGGCTCGGGGCTCGACTTCGAGCCGCGCGGCGAGCACGTCCTGAAGGGGCTCAGTACGCCGCGGCCGCTCTTCGCGCTCCGCCGCTAGCTGCGGCCCTCGCCGGCCGCGAGCGCGAGCCGCGCGCGGAGCTGGCTCGCCGTGAGGCTCGACCCGTCCGGGCTCCAGCCGGGCGGCGCCAGCAGGAACCCGAGCCGCGCGCGCCAGCCGTCCGCGCGTGCCACCGCGCGCAGCATCGCCGCCCACTCGTGGAAGGCGATCCGCAGCGGGTTCCAGGTGTGGATATCCTTCGTGAGCCCGTAGCGCACGCGCGCGCGCTCGGGCTCGAAGGTGCCGAAGAGGCGGTCCCAGACGATCAGGATGCCGGCGTGGTTGCGGTCCAGGTACTCGACGTTGGCGCCGTGGTGGACGCGGTGGTGCGAGGGCGTGTTGAAGATCACCTCGAACCAGCGGGGTAGCCGGCCGATCAGCTCGGTGTGGATCCAGAACTGGTAGATCAGGCTGATCGAGACCTGGGTCAGCACCAGCAAAGGATGGAAGCCGGCCAGCGGCAGCCACCAGTAGAAGAGCGGCGCCGTGAACGGCGTGGTGTAGGACTGGCGCAGCGCGGTCGAGTAGTTGAAGTAGCGGCTCGAGTGGTGGTTCTCGTGCGCGGCCCACAGCAGGCGCACCTCGTGCGAGGCGCGGTGCCACCAGTAGTAGGTGAAGTCCTCGGCGAAGAAGAGCAGCACCCAGGCGCGCGGGCCGGTGCCGATCTCGAGGAGCCGGTGCTGGTAGAGCCAGAAGTAGAGCGCGAAGGTGGTGCCGCCGGCCGCGGCGCCGATCAGCACGTTGCCGACGCCCATCGCGAGGCTCGACCAGGTGTCGGCCGGGCGCTCGCCGCACACGTCGCGGCCCGCGCGGCGCGCGCGGCGCGCGCAGGCAAGCTCGAGCACGAGCAGCGCCAGGAAGACCGGGAACGCGTAGTAGACCAGAGGATGATCCACGGGAGCGCCCTGATGGACCTCGCTCGCCTACGCCTCGCTGCTCGGCGCCAGACGGCGCCTCGCCGCGGGAAGCTCCGAGAGGACGTGGAAGCGGACCTGCCCGCGCGCCACGAGCTTGGCGTCGCGCTCGCGGCGGATCTCGACCTGCCAGAGCGCCATCGAGCGCCCGCTGTGGATCGGGTGGCCCTCGGCGAGGAGGGGGCCCTGCTCGGCCGTGTGCGAGCGCAGGAAGTCGGTGGCGTTGGCGACGCCGACGACGCCCGCGACGCCGGCCTTCATCGCCGCGGTGCCGGCACCGACGCTCGCCACGCCCTCGACGATCGAGCAGTACACGCCGCCGTGCACGATCCCGTAGGGCTGGTGGTGGCGGGGCGTGATCTCGACGCGCGCCCGCACGCGCTCGGGTGTCACCTCGAGGAACTCCTGGCCCACCTGCTCGCCCCAGCCGTCGGGCCCGATGCTCCGGCGGGCGCCCGCGCCCTGCTCCGCTCCGCTCATGCCGTCCTCCCGGGTTCGCGCGCCCGTGCGGAGTAGCGCCGGGCGCCGGTCCGTACCACCCTCGCGGCCATGGACTGGCTCGGCTGGGGCCTCGCGGCCCTCTTCGCGCTCCTCGGGCTCGGCTGCCTGCTGCTCGTGGTGCTGGGCCTCCCGGGCGTCTGGCTGCTGCTCGGGATCGCCCTCGGGCTCGAGCTCGCCGACGCGCCGCTCGCGCCGGGTGCGGGCGAGGTCGTGACCTTCGGCTGGGGGCTCCTCGCGGCCTGCGCGGGGCTCGCGCTCCTCGGCGAGGGGATCGAGGCGCTGGCGGGCGCCGCCGGCACGAAGCTCGGCGGGGGCACCCGGCGCGGGATGGTGGGGGCCTTCCTGGGCGGCATCGTGGGCGCGATCGTGCTGACACCGGTCCTGCCGATCCCGGTCCTGGGGACGCTCGCCGGTGCGATGATCGGCGCCTTCCTCGGCGCGTTCGTGGGCGAGGCGACGGGGCCCGAGGCGCACACCCGCGAGCGCAACCTGCGCGCCGCCTTCGGCGCCGCGGTGGGCAAGCTCGGGGGCACGATCGCGAAGCTCGCGATCGGCTGCGTCGTCTGGCTGCTCCTCGTGCGGGCGGCGCTGCCCGGCTAGCGCCGCGCGCGCGCCGCGCCGCGCCTCGCCGGCCGCGCTCCCACGCGCTCCGCCGCGCCGCGCGCGCCCCGCCGCGCGCGGTTGATGGCCCGGGCGGCGAGTGCCAATCTCCGCCGCCATGCCCGCCGCCCCCGCCTCCTCCGAAGCGCCCCTGGCCGGCCGCGCGATCGCGGTGATCGGCGCGGCGACGGCCGGCGCCGAGGTCGCGGGGCGGCTGGCCGAGGCGGGCGCGCGCGTCGTCGTCTTCGAGCAGAACCGCAGGCCCTACGGAAAGATCGAGGACGGGCTCCCGCGCTGGCACACCGAGCTGCGCAGGAAGGAGTACCGGACGATCGACGCCAAGCTCGCGCATCCGGGCGTCGCCTTCGTGCCCGACACGGGCGTGGGGCGCGACGTCGCCTTCGAGGCGCTGACCCGCGAGTGGGGCTTCCACGCGGTGGTGCTCGCGAACGGCGCCTGGCGCGACCGGCCGCTCCCGATCGAGGGCGCCGAGACGTACGTGGGCCGCGGCCTCGTCTACCAGAACCCCTTCGTCATCTGGTTCAACCACGCGGGCGAGAAGGACTGGCAGGGGCCCGTCTTCGAGCCGGCCGACGACGTGCTGGTGGTGGGCGGCGGGCTCGCCTCGATCGACGTCGCCAAGGTGCTGATGCTCGAGACCACGCGCGCGAAGCTCCGCGAGCGCGGCATCGAGGCCTCGCTCCTCGAGCTCGAGGTGAAGGGCATCCCGAAGGTGCTCGAGCGCCACGGCCTCGCCTGGGAGGAGCTGGGCCTCGCCGGCTGCACGCTCTTCTACCGCCGCCGCCTCGAGGACATGCCGCTCGTCGAGATGCCCGAGGACGCGACCCCCGATCGCGCCGCGAAGGTCGGGGGCGCGCGCCGCAAGCTCCTCGAGAAGGCGATCGAGAAGTACCGCTTCCGGGTCGAGCCGCTCGCGGCGCCCGACGGCCTCGTGGTCGAGGACGGGCGCCTGGTCGGCCTGCGCTTCCGGCGCACGAAGCTCGCGGACGGCCGGCTCGTCGCGACGGGCGAGACCTTCGAGCGCCGCGGCGCCTACGTGATCTCGTCGATCGGGAGCATCCCCGAGCCGATCCCGGGGATCCCCACCCGGGGCGAGCTCTTCGCCTTCGACGACGCGAGCCTCGGCCGCTTCGCCGCCCACCCGACGGTCTTCTCGGCAGGCAACGTCGTCACCGGCAAGGGCAACATCGTGGCCTCGCGCAAGCACGCGACCCACGTGGCCCGGCACGTGCACGACGCGCTGCGCGCCGGCGCCCGCGAGCTCGCGGGGAGCGTGGCCGACGCCGTCGCGGCGCTGCCGCCGCACGACGCCGCTGCCGCGGCCGCGCTCGAGGCCCGCGTGCGCGCGCGCCAGGAGGCCGTCGGCTACCCGGCCGACTACCCGACCTGGATCGCCCGCGTCACCCCGCCCGACCTCGAGTAGCGCGGCGCGCGGCGCCGCCGGCTCCGGCGCGGCCGCGCTCCGTCAGCTCTCCACGAAGGACTTGAGCAGCTTGCTGCGGCTCGGGTGGCGGAGCTTGCGCAGCGCCTTGGCCTCGATCTGGCGGATCCGCTCGCGCGTCACGTCGAAGTCCTGGCCCACCTCCTCGAGGGTGTGGTTCGCGCGCTCGCCGATCCCGAAGCGCATCTTCAGCACCTTCTCCTCGCGCGGCGCGAGCGTCGAGAGGACGCGCTGGGTCTGGACCTGGAGGTCGCCGTGGATCACGGCCTCCTGCGGGTTCGGGGTGCCCTGGTCCGCGATGAAGTCGCCGAGGTGGCTGTCCTCCTCCTCGCCGACCGGGGTCTCGAGGCTGATCGGCTCCTTCGCGATCTTGAGGACCATGCGCACCTTGTCGAGCGGCATCTCCATCCGCTCGGCCAGCTCCTCGGGCGTGGGCTCGCGGCCGAGCACCTGGACCAGGTAGCGGGTCGTGCGCACGAGCTTGTTGATCGTCTCGATCATGTGCACGGGGATGCGGATCGTGCGCGCCTGGTCGGCGATCGCGCGGGTGATGGCCTGGCGGATCCACCAGGTGGCGTAGGTCGAGAACTTGTAGCCGCGCCGCCACTCGAACTTCTCGACCGCCTTCATGAGGCCGATGTTGCCCTCCTGGATCAGGTCCAGGAACTGGAGGCCGCGGTTCGTGTACTTCTTCGCGATCGACACCACGAGGCGCAGGTTGGCCTCGATCAGCTCGCACTTGGCCTGGTGCGTGCGGCCCTCCGCCTCGGCCAGCGCGTCGAGCGCCGCGCGCACGTCGTCGCGGCTCATGCGCGCCTGGGTCTCCCGGCGCGCGGTCTCCTCCTCGATGCGCAGGAGCTGCTGGGCGGCGGCGGCCACGCGCTCCGCGTCGGCGCCGAGGCGCAGGAGCGCCTCGCGCCCGCGGCGGCTGCGGCGGGTGGCGAGGAGCGCGAGCTCGCGGAACTCCTCGGGCGGCATCCCGAAGGGGCGCGTCACGCAGAAGCTGGCGGTCTCGAAGCGCTCGAACTCCTCGCCGAGCGCGCGCAGCCCCGCCTGGATCTCGCCCACGCGCCCGGCCGCGAAGCGCGCCGCGGCGAGCAGCGCCGCCGCCTGGTCGAAGAGGCCCGCGATCTCGCCGCGCAGGCGCGCGCGCGCGGTCTGGCCCGTGCGCGGGTTCGCCATCGTGCCGAGCCGGCGCGTCACCTCGCCGTCGATGCGGCGTAGCTGGCTCATGCAGCGCAGGAGCTCGCGGCGGCGCTCCTCGAGGCCGTCGTCGCCGGGCTCGGGGAGCGCCGCGGGCGCAGCCGCCGCCGGGCGCTCGCCGTCCTCGCCGGCCTCGCCCTCGTCGGCGTCGGCCTCCTCGCCCTCGTCGGTCTCGAGCTCGAGGCCGTCGACCAGGTCCGCGAGCGCCAGCCGGCCCTTGCGCAGCTCGTCGCCGAGGCGCAGCACCTCGGCGAGCCCGTAGGGCGAGGCCACGACGGCGCGGAGCTGCGCCTCGATCCCGGCCTCGATGCGCTGCGCGATCTCCACCTCGCCCTCGCGCGTGAGGAGCGAGACCTGGCCCATCTCGCGCAGGTACACGCGCACGGGATCGTTGCTCGGGGCCTCCTCGTCGCCCAGGCGGCGGGCGCCGAAGCCCCGGCCCCGCACGCGCGGGCGCCCTTCTTCGCGCAGCGCGAGGTCGTGCTCGCCGAAGACCTCGAAGACCTCCTCGATCTGGGTGCGCGAGGCCGGCTCGGGGAGCGCGTCGCTCACCTCGTCGCTCGTGACGAAGCCCTTGCGCCGCGACTCGTCGAGCAGGCGGCCGATCGCCTCGTCCGTACCGGAGGCCGTGTCGGCCGCGCCGGACTCCACACTCGTCAGCGTCGGGTCGGTGATCCGCCGGCGGGACGGGGCGGAGCGGCCGGGGGCGCGCGGCGAGCTGGACATCGGAGGGCTCCTCGTTGGCGCATCAGGCTCTCAGGGCACGCGGGGGGCGGGGGTCCTGCGTGCGGCGCTTCAACTCCTGGATTCGCTGCTTCTCCGCGAGGATGGTCTCTTGCTCGGCCAGGGAGGTCGCCTGCCGGAGTCGCCGGGTGAGCTCGCGCTCCTGCTCGGCGAGGCGACGCTGGCGGAGTCTCTGGAGCGTATCGCTCATCCCCGATCCCGCCGACTCCGGGCTCTCGGCAGGGAGCGCCTCGACGGCCACCGCGCGCAGCGCCGCGGCGGCCTCGCCGCCGAGCGTCTCGGCGAGCGCCGCGACGTCGGCGCCGGCGTGATCGGCGAGCGTGTCGGCGAGCGCCGGGAGCACGCGGTCCCAGGGTGCGGGGACGAGGCTCGCGAGCTCGTCGGGGTCGATCGTGCCCGCGAGCGCCGGGAAGTGGACCAGGTACCCGGCCAGGCTGCGCGCCCAGCGCGCCTCGGTGCTCTCGACACGCGGCCCGGATCGGGTCCGCTCCGAGATGGCATCCGGGTCGTCGGACCCCGTGCGCCCGGGGCGCGCGCGGCGTAGCGCGGCCTCGACCTCGGCGGCCGGCACGCCGGCCGCGAAGGAGAGCTGGCGCGCGGTCTCGCCGCGCTCGACCGGGTCCGGGACGAGCGCGAGGAGCGGCACCACGGCGGCCACGGCGTCGGCCTTCTCCCAGGGGGTCGCGCAGCCGCGCTCGACGGCGCGCCGGATCACGCCGTCGAGCGCCGGCGCCGCGCGGCCGACGAGCTCGCGCAGGGCCTCGGCGCCGTGGCGCTCGAGATAGGTGTCGGGGTCGTCGCCCGCCGGCAGCTCGGCCGCGCGCACGCGCAGGCCCTCGGGCAGGAGGAGTGCGAGCGAGCGCTCGACGGCGCGCTGGCCCGCGGCGTCGCCGTCGAAGAGCAGCACGACCTCTTGCGTGCGGCGGCGGAGCTGGCGCGCGTGGTCCTCGGTGAGGGCGGTGCCGCAGGTGGCGAGCGCCTCCTCCAGGCCGGCGCGCGCGAGCGCGATGCGGTCGAAGTAGCCCTCGACGACGACGGCGCGGCCCGCGCGGCGGATCGCCTCGAGCGCGTCGGGCATGCCGTAGAAGGCCTCGCGCTTGCTGAAGAGCGGGCTCTCGGGCGTGTTCAGGTACTTCGGGTCCGGCGCGCGGCCCTGGGCGTCGGGCAGCGCGCGGCCGCCGAAGGCGACCGGGTCGCCGCGCACGTCGCGGATCGGGAAGACGACGCGCCCGCGCAGGCGGTCGTAGTGCCCGCGCTGGCCCTCGCCGACGAGGCCCGCCTGGAGCGCCGCGGCGACGGGGACGCGGGCGGCCGCGAGCGCCCGCACGAGCGCCTCCCAGCGGTCGGGCGCGAAGCCGATCGCGAAGCGCGCGCAGGCCTCGGCGTCGAAGCCGCGCCCGGCGAGGTAGGCGCGCGCGGCGGCCCCCTCGGCGCTCTGCAACGACGCGCGGTAGAAGCGCTCGGCCACGGCGCAGGCCTCGCGCAGGCGGCGCCCCACCCCCTGCTCGGCGCCGGCGTGCTCCTCGGGCACCTCGATCCCGCACTCGCGCCCGAGCGCGCGCACGGCCTCCGGGAAGGTCAGGTTGTCGTGGCGCATCAGGAACGCGAACGCGTTCCCGCCCGCGTTGCAGCCGAAGCAGTGGAAGATCCCGAGCTGCGGGTTGACGTGGAAGGAGGGGGTCTTCTCGTGATGGAAGGGGCACAGGCCCTTGAAGCTGCGGCCGGCCTGGCGCAGCGACACGGAGCGGCCCACGAGATCGACGATGTCGACGCGATTGCGGATCGCTTCGATCGTCTCCTCGGGGATCCGTCCCACGCCGCCTCCGTCGCCGCCCGGCCGGCGCGGCCCGGGTGCGCGCTAGCGCACCATCTTGCGGAGCTTCTTGAGGGCGCGCTTGCGCGCCGCGGCCGCCTTCTTCTTCTTGCGCACGCTCGGCTTGTCGTAGGCCTCGCGGCGGCGCAGCTCCGTCAGGATGCCGGCCTTCTCGACCTGCTTCTTGAAGCGGCGCATGGCCGCCTCGAAGGACTCGTTCTCCTTGACCTTGACGACCGGCAAGAAGGCTCTCCGTCTCCGTAGGGGGTGAGTGGCGCGGGCCGCGGGCGGCGTGTCAGCCCGGGGGCTGGCGGAGGACGCCCGCAAGGGATCCGACGTGCGCAGGAGACGCCGGCCGGGCCCCGCCCGCCCAGGCCTTCCGGCGCGAAGGGGGACCGTAACGAAGCGCCCCGGGGCGGGCTAGCCCGTCCGCGGGAGCCCTGCCGGGGGCTCACCGCCCTCTGATATGGTGCTGCGCGACGCTGAAGGAGGAGGCGGGTGCCCTCCATCCACCGACGCGCGGTCGCCTCGACCCTCGCCCCTGTGGGCCTCGCCGCGATCCTGGTCGCGGCGCCCGATCCGGCCCGCGCCTTCGCGGTCCTGAACGCCGGCTCGCCGTCGGACCTGAGCACGCCCGTGGAGCAGGTGCTCGGGGAAGCGCCCCGCTGGAGCGCCGACGCGCGCGTGGCCCGCAGCCTCCGGAATGGCATCGAGGTGTTCGTGCACCCGGACTTCGAGGAGGACCTGGGCGCCGCCGATCCGTCCGAGGTCGAGGTGGCCCGGGAGGCCGTCCGGATCGCCTTCGCGGCCTGGGAGAACCCCGCCCTGCACTTCCGGATCACCTTCGATTCCCCCGGCACGATCGCGGGCCCGTCTGCCGGCGGCGAGATCGACGTGTTCACGCGCTCCGCGAGCGAGGATCCGTTCCTGTCCTCGCCCACCACCTTCGGCTTCGGAGACGTCTCCGAGCAGTACCTCCCCGCGCGCCTGCTGCCGAACGGCCAGCTTGCGGACGGGGTTGTCATCACGGGCGGCGAGGTGGCGCTCAACGCCACCCTGCTGCGCCAGACCCAGGCCGACCTCGGCATCAGCATCGAGGTGGCCGCCTGGGCGCTGACGCGCCTGCTGATGCACGAGATCGGTCACACGCTCGGCTTCGCGCATCCCAACGAGGCCCGCAACTTCGACACCGACCTCGATCCCGACACCGGTGCCCTCGTCGACCCGCTCGACCCGTTCGCCGGGATCCTCGACTCCCCGAATTTCCTCCAGAGCGGGATCATGTCGAACGATCCCTGCGGCGGACCGTTCGCGACCACCGACTACTGCCTGGCCCTGCTGTTCCAGGAGCTTCAGCCCGACGATCGGCTCGGGCGCGACGTCCTCTACGCGGCGCCGGAGCCGGGGTCGGTGTGGATGCGCCTGCACGCCGTGCTCGCCCTGCTCGGGCTCGCCGCCCGCCGCCACCAGCGAGCCGCGCACACGCCGCCGAGCGCGACGCGACCGAGCGCGCCCCGCTAGGCCGCCGGGGGGCGGACGGGGATGCCGAGCGCGAGGAGGCGGCGCTTCACGTCGCCGACCGTGGTCTGGCGGAAGTGGAAGATCGAGGCCGCGAGGGCGGCCTGGGCGTGGCCGCCGGCGGGGCCGTCGTCGAGGGCCGAGGCCAGGTCCTCGGCGCTCCCGCCGCCGCCCGAGGCGATCACGGGGATCGGGACGGCGTCGGCGACGGCGCGCACGAGGGCGAGGTCGTAGCCGCTGCGGGTGCCGTCCTGGTCCATGCTGGTGAGCAGGATCTCGCCGGCGCCGGCCGCGGCCATGCGCTGCGCCCAGGCGACGGCGTCGAGGCCGGTCGGGCGGCGCCCGCCGTGCGTGAAGACCTCCCAGCGCCCGGCGCCCGCCGGCGCGTCCGCGCCGGCCGCGGGCGCACGGCCCGGCCCGACGGCCTTGCAGTCGATCGCGACCACCAGGTTCGCGCTCCCGATCTTGACGGCGGCCTCGCCGACGAGGTCCGGGTTCTCGACGGCGGCGGTCATGATCGAGACCTTGTCGGCGCCCGCGTTGAGGAGGTCGCGGATGTCCTCGAGCCGGCGCACGCCGCCGCCCACCGTGAGCGGCATGAAGACGGTCTCCGCCGTGCGCGCCACCACGTCGAGCAGGATCCGGCGCCGCTCGTGGCTCGCCGTGATGTCGAGGAAGGTGATCTCGTCGGCCTCCTGCTCGTCGTAGAGGCGCGCCACCTCGACCGGGTCGCCGGCGTCCACGTGGTCCACGTACTGGACGCCCTTCACGACGCGCCCGCGGTCCACGTCGAGGCAGGGGATGATGCGCTTCAGGAGCACGGGTGCGGGTCCGGAGGGTGCACGCCGGTGAGCGCGAGCGCGGCGGCCAGGTCCACCGCGCCGGTGTAGAGCGCGCGGCCGACGATCACGCCGGCGACGCCGTCCCGGGCGCGCGCCGCGGCGGCGCGCACGTGCGCGAGCGAGCCCACGCCTCCCGAGGCGATCACCGGGATCGCGACGGCGGCGGCGAGCGCGGCGGCGCCGTCGAGGTCGGGGCCGCTGCCCATGCCGTCGCGGGCGATGTCGGTGTAGACGAGCGCGGCGACGCCCGCGTCCTCGAAGAGGCGCCCCACCTCGAGGGCGGTGGTCTCGCTGGTCTCGAGCCAGCCCGCCACCGCGACGCGGCCCGCGCGCGCGTCGAGCCCCACGGCGACGCGGCCCGGAAAGCGCGCGGCGGCCTCGCGCACGAGCGCGGGGTCGCGCAGCGCGGCGGTGCCGAGGATCGCGCGCTCGACGCCGGCGGCGAGCGCCGCCTCCACCGCGGCGAGCGAGCGCAGGCCGCCGCCGAGCTGGACCGGGACGCCGGCCGCGCGCGCCGCGCGCAGGATCGCCGCCAGCGCGGCGCCGTTGTGCTGCTCCCCGCTGCGGGCGCCGTCGAGGTCGACGACGTGGACCCGGCGCGCGCCGGCCGCGCAGAAGCCGGCCGCCACCGCGCCGGGGTCGTCGCCATACACCGTCGCGCGCCCGTAGTCGCCCTGCGCGAGGCGCACGCAGCGCCCGCCGAGGAGGTCGATCGCGGGGATCAGCTCGAAGGGGGCCATCGCTCCTCGGGCGCTAGGGCGAGGCCGCCACCGGCGCGCTCGCGATCGGCACCTGGTTCACGACGAGCCCGGCGCCCCAGCGCGCGAACTCCTCGGCGCTGAGCCAGCGCGTGCCGCCGCCCGGGTACTGCGGCGCCTTCAGCACGTTCTCGGTGAGCGCCACCTGGGTCTGGTCGAAGGCGCCCACCCAGAGCAGCTGGCCGGCGGGCGCCGAGACGATGCGCACCTCGAAGCCGACGCTGGCCGCGTGGGTCGAGCCCATCGCCTCGCCCGAGCGGTCGCGGAAGCGGTGGACGCTGCCGAGCGCCACGGCGTCGGCGCCGAACTTCGCGTGCGCCGCGGCCGCCACCGCGCGGGCGTCGGGCGCCTCGCCCGGCGCGATCGGGAGGGCGAGCGCGCTCGCCACGTCGGAGGGCGGCACGACGTCCACGCCGCGGCCCTCGAAGGCCGACGCGACGTAGCCGCCGACGAGCGGCGCGGCGTCGTCGGGGAGCCGGGGCCCGCCGGGCCGCTCGACGGCGCGGAAGGGCGCCACCGCGAGCCGGGTGATCGGGATCGGCTCGTTGCTCGCCTGGCGCACCTGCACGAAGCGGGTCTCGTCGGCGCAGGCGACGAGGGCCGCCGCGGCGGCGGACGACACGACGAGGCGTCGCAGTGCGCTCATCGGGCGCCCTCCACCCAGCGGGCGAAGGCGTCGAGCAGGCGCCGCCCGGCGGCCTGGCTCTTCTCGGGATGGAACTGCACGGCGAAGATCCTCTCGCTCGCCACGGCCGCCGCGAACGGGCTTCCGTAGTCGGTCCAGCCCACCACCGTGTCCGCGTCCGCGGGCAGCGCATGGTAGGAGTGCACGAAGTAGTAGTGGTCGCGGAGCGGAAGCGCCGCCAGCATCGGGTGGTCGGCAGGCCCGCGGCGGACCCAGCGCACCTCGTTCCAGCCGATGTGGGGGACGAGCAGCCGCTCGCCGCTGGCGCCGCGCTCGGGAAAGCGCACGACGCGCCCGCGCAGGAGGCCCAGGCCCGGCGTGCGGCCGTGCTCCTCGGCCTCCTCGAAGAGGAACTGGAGGCCCAGGCACAGGCCGAGATAGGGCCGCCCGGCGCCGATCGCCGCGCGCACGGCGTCGTCGAGGTGCTTGGCGGCGAGCTGCGCGCGGGCGTCGCGGAAGGCGCCCACCCCGGGCAGCACGAGCCCGTCGGCGCGCGCGACGGCGGCGGCGTCGCTGGTCACGTCGGCGGCGAGGCCCGAGCGCTCGAGCGCCTTGGCGACGCTGCGCAGGTTGCCGGCGCCGTAGTCGAGCAGCGCGATCCGGGGGGCGGCGGCGGGCACGGCGCTAGAGGACCCCCTTCACCGAGGGCACGCCCGCCGTGCGCGGGTCGCGCTCGACGGCCGCGCGCAGCGCCCGGGCCAGGCCCTTGAAGATCGCCTCCACCGCGTGGTGGGGGCTCCGCCCGTAGCGGAGCTCCACGTGCAGGTCGAGCCCGGCGTTCTGCGCGAGCGCCTGCACGAAGTCCTCGACGAGCGCCACGTCGAAGGCGCCGACCCGGTCGTTGGCGAGCTCGACCCGGTACACCAGGTAGGGGCGGTTCGAGACGTCCACGGCGACGTCGGCGCGCGCCTCCGCCATCGGCAGCACGAAGAAGCCGTAGCGGCGGATGCCGGCGGCGTCGCCGAGCGCCTGGCGGAGCGCCTGGCCGAGCGCGATGCCGACGTCCTCGACCGTGTGGTGGAGGTCCACCGACAGGTCGCCGCTCGCGCGCAGGCGCAGGTCGAAGGCGGCGTGCTTCGCGAAGGACTCGAGCATGTGGTCGAAGAACGCGATGCCCGTCGCGATCTCGTACTGGCCGCTGCCGTCGAGGTTCAGCTCGAGCTGGATGTCGGTCTCGCGCGTCTTGCGCGCGAGCGTCGCCTTGCGTTCGTCCGTCACAGGATGTCCCCCTCCGCCTCGCGGGCGGCTTCGCGCTCGCGCCGCTCGCGCCGGATCTTGGCCAGCCGCAGGTCCACCGAGCGCGCGTGGCCCGGGAGCCCCTCGAGCTCCGCCAGCCGGATCAGGTCGAGCCCGAGCTCGCGCAGCTTGGGCGGCTCGAAGCGCACGAAGCTCGAGCGCTTCAGGAAGTCCTCGACGCCGAGCGGGGAGAAGAAGCGCGCGGTGCCGCCGGTCGGCAGCACGTGGTTCGGCCCGGCCAGGTAGTCGCCCGCCGCCACCGGCGTGTAGTGGCCGAGGAAGACCGCGCCGGCGTTGGTCACCTTCTTGAGCGCGACCTCCGGCTTGTCCACCGCCAGCACCAGGTGCTCGGGGGCGTAGCGGTTGGCGAGCTCGATCGCCTCGTCGAGGTCCCGGGTCACGACGACGGCGCCGCGCTTCGCGAGCGACTCGCGGATCACGGCGGCGCGCGCGAGCTCCGCCGCCTGCTTCGCGACGAGCTCCTGGACCTTCGCCGCCAGCGCCTTCGCGGGCGTGATCAGGATCGCCTGGGCCTGCTCGTCGTGCTCGGCCTGGGAGACCAGGTCCGCCGCCACCCAGGCGGCGGTCGCCGTGCGGTCGGCCACCACCACCACCTCGGTGGGCCCCGCCTCGGCGTCGATCCCGACCTCGCCGAAGACGAGGCGCTTGGCCGCCGCCACCCACTGGTTGCCGGGCCCGACCACCTTGTCGACGCGCGGCACGGACTCCGTCCCGTAGGCGAAGGCCGCCACCGCGTGCGCGCCGCCCATCTTGAAGACGCGGTGGACGCCGGCCAGGCGCGCCGCCATCAGCACCTCGGGACGCAGGCTGCCGTCGGGGCGCGGCGGGGTGGCGACACAGATCTCGGGCACCTCCACCACCGAGGCCGGCACCGCGTTCATGATCACCGACGAGGGATACGAGGCCTTGCCGCCCGGCACGTAGAGGCCCACGCGCGCGAGCGGGCGCACGCGCACGCCCATGTAGGCGCCGCCCTCCTCGCGCATCTCCCAGCTCGAGGGCACCCGCTTGCGGTGGAACTCGCGCACGCGCATGGCGGCCTTGCCGAGCGCGGCGCGGTCGGCGGGGTCCACGCGGGCCACGGCCTCGTCCCACTCCGCCTTGGTGACCTCGACGGCGTCGAGCTTCGCGCCGTCGAACTTGCGCACGCAGGCCACGAGCTCGTCGTCGCCGCCCTCGCGCACGCGCTCGAGGATCCGGCGCGCCGCCTTCTCGACGTCCTCGCGGCCGGCCTCGCGCCGGCGCACCAGCTCGTCGAAGGCGCGCGCGAAGCCGGCCTCGCCGCTCGCGAGCGCGCGCAGCGCCGCCTTGCCCCCCGATCGGGTCCTCGCCGCCATGCTCAGCCCTCCCGGCGGATCTCGGCGCCGAGGCGCCGGAGCTTCTCCTCGATCCGCTCGTAGCCGCGGTCGATGTGGTAGACGCGGTTCACCACGGTCTCGCCCTCGGCGGCGAGGCCCGCCAGCAGCAGGCCCGCCGAGGCGCGCAGGTCGGTCGCCATCACGGGCGCGCCCGAGAGCGCGCGCACCCCGCGCACGTGCGCGCTGCGGCCGTCCACGGCGACGTCGGCGCCGAGCCGCACGAGCTCGGGAACGTGCATGAAGCGGTTCTCGAAGACCGTCTCGGTGACGACGCTCGAGCCGCTCGCGAGGGCCAGCACGGCCATGAGCTGCGCCTGCATGTCGGTCGGGAAGCCGGGGTAGGGAGCGGTCACCACCTTCACGCCGCGCGCGCGGCCGGTCGCCCGCAGCGACACGCTGGCGGCGTCGGTCTCGATCTCCGCCCCCGCCTCGCGCAGCTTCTCGAGCGTCGTCTCGAGCAGCGCCGGCGCGACGCCCAGGACGCGCACCGAGCCGCCCGTGATCATGCCCGCCGCGAGCAGGGTCCCGACCTCGATGCGGTCGGCCCACACCTCGTGGTCGATGCCGTGCAGGCGCTCGACGCCGTCGATCTCGATCCGGTCGCTGCCGGCGCCGCGCACCCGGGCGCCCATCGCGTTCAGGACGGCGGCGAGCTCGCTCACCTCCGGCTCGCGGGCCGCGTTCTCGATCTCCGTGCGGCCGCGCGCCAGCACCGCGGCCATCATCACGTTCTGGGTCCCGTTCACGGTGTTCAGGTCGAAGGCGAAGCGCGCCCCCTCGAGGCGCGCCGCCGCCGCCTCCACGTAGCCGTGGTCGAGCCGCACCTTGGCGCCGAGCGCCTCGAGCCCCTTCAAGTGCTGGTCGACGGGCCGCACCCCGATCGCGCAGCCGCCGGGCTCGGAGACGCGGCCGATCCCGCAGCGCGCGAGGAGCGGGCCCAGCACCAGGAAGGAGGCGCGCATCTGGCGCACGAGCTCGTAGGGCGCCTCGGGGTGGCCCGGCCGCCCGCGCCCGCCGAGGCGCAGCACCTGCGGCGCCGCCTCCTCCCAGGCCGAGGGCACGCCGAGCGCCGCCAGGATCCGGCGCATGGTCTCGACGTCGCGCACCCGCGGCGCGCCGCGCAGCACGGTCTCCTCGTCGGTGAGGAGCGCCGCCGCCATCAGCGCGAGCGTCGCGTTCTTCGAGCCCGACGCGCGCACCTCGCCCGCGAGCCGGTTGCCGCCGCGCACGACGATGCGGTCCATGCCTCCCCCTAGGCCTTGCGGGCCGACACCACGCGCGGCCGGCCGGCCGCGTCGCGGTGGACCGTCGCCCCGGCGAGGCCGCCCGCGGCGAGCCACGCCGCCATCGCCTCCGCCTGGCGCGGATCGAGCTCGAAGGCCGCGAAGCCGCCCGGCGCGAGCGCGCCGGCCACCTCCGCCGCGAGCGCGCGCAGGAGCTCGCTCCCGTCCTCGCCGCCGAAGAGGGCGAGCGCGGGCTCGTGGCGCAGCTCGGGCGGCAGGCTCTCCGCGTCGCGGCGCGCCACGTAGGGCGGGTTCGAGACGACGGCGTCGAAGCGCGCGCCGGCCGCCAGCTCGGCGGCCACCGGCGCGAAGAGCGCTCCCTCCAGGAAGCGCACGCGCAGGCCGAGCCCGAGCGCCTCGGCGTTGCCGCGCGCCACCGCGAGCGCCGCCGGCGAGACGTCGGTGGCCGTCACCCGCGCCTTCGGCCGCTCGTGCGCGATCGCGAGCGCGATCGCCCCCGAGCCGGTGCCGACGTCGAGCACCCGCCACTCCGCCTCGCGGTCGGGAAGCGCGTCGAGCGCGGCCGCGACCAGCGTCTCGGTCTCCGGGCGCGGGGTCAGGACGTCGCGCGTCACGGCGAGCGGCAGCGACCAGAACTCGCGGCGCCCGAGCAGGATCGAGACCGGGACGCGCTCGCCCGCGCGCGCGCGCACGAGCTCGCGGAAGCGCGCGCGCTCGTCCTCGGCGACCGGCTTGTCGTGGTCGACGTAGAGGCGCAGGCGGTCGCAGCCGAGCACGTCGGCGAGGAGGAGCTCGGCGTCGAGGCGGGCGGTGTCGATCCCGCGCTCGGCGAAGTGCTGCGCGGTCCAGCGCAGGAGCTCGAGCACGGTCCAGACCGGCGGGCGGCCGGCCGGCTCGCGGCGCGCGGCCGCCGCGCGCTCGCTCGCCGCGGCGGCCGGCGTCTCCGGCACGGAGGCGCGCTGCTCGTGGCTCATGCGTCCTCCGCGCTGCCGCGCACGCCCTCGGCGAGGTTCAGCGCCACCGCGTCGAGCAGCTCGTCGAGCTCGCCCTCGATCACGGCCGGCAGCTTGTGGAGCGTCACGCCCGCGCGGTGATCGGTGACGCGCGCCTGCGGAAAGTTGTAGGTGCGGATCCGCTCGCTGCGCTCGCCGGTGCCGACCTGCGAGCGGCGGTCGGCGGCGCGCTCGGCGTCGGCGCGCGCCTGCTCCTGCTCGAGCAGGCGGGCGCGCAGGATCTTCATCGCGCGGGCGCGGTTCTTGAGCTGCGACTTCTCGTCCTGGCAGTGCACGACGAGGCCGCTCGGCAGGTGCGTGATGCGCACCGCGGAGTCGGTCGTGTTGACGCTCTGGCCGCCGGGGCCGCCGGCGCGCATCACGTCGATGCGCAGGTCCTTCGCGTCGATCTGGATCTCGACCTCCTCCGCCTCGGGGAGCACCGCGACCGTCACCGTCGAGGTGTGGATGCGGCCCGCCGCCTCCGTCACCGGCACGCGCTGCACGCGGTGCACGCCGCGCTCGTGCTTGAGGCGGCTCCACACGCCGGCGCCCGCGATGGTCGCGATCACCTCCTTGACGCCCCCGGTGCTGCTCGCGGAGAACGAGAGCGGCTCCACCTTCCAGCCCCGCCGTTCGGCGTAGCGACAGTACATGCGGTAGAGCTCGCCCGCGAAGAGCGAGGCCTCCTCGCCGCCCGCCCCGGAGCGGATCTCGAGGATCACGTTGCGCTCGTCGTTCGGGTCGGGCGGGACCAGGAGCAGCCGGATCCGCCGCTCGACGGCGGCCAGCTCGGGCTCGGCGCGCGCGATCTCGTCGCGCGCCTCCTGGCGCAGCTCCTCGTCCTCCTCCTCGAGCAGCGCCCGGGCGCCCGCCAGGTCGGCCGCGAGCCTGCGGTGGCGCGCCCCCGCCTCGAGCAGCGGGCGCAGCCGCCCGAGCTCCTTCGCGAGCGTCTGGTACTCGCCCGAGCGGCCGGCCACGGCCGGGTCGGCAAGCTGCTCCTCGAGCGCGCGGGCGCGGGCCTCGGTCTCTTCGATGCGGCGGAGCAGCTCGGACATGCGGCGCTCGGAAACCCCACTCGGTCGGTCGGGGGGTGGGTTCGGACGGTCGGGGGTGGGAGGCGGAGGCGACGACAGAAGGCCCCGCGGGGCCACGGGAGGGGCGCTAGTGCGCCGCGTGGTGATGCCGCGGGGAGGCGGAGGCGAGCGGGCCGTGGCTGGGGAACGTCGTCACGGCGGGGAGATAGCGAAGCGCGCGGTGGGGCGCACCTGACGAACGGAAGCCGCGAGTGGGGCGCACCTGACGAACGGAAGCCGCGGTGGGGCGCACCTGACGAACGGAAGCGGCGGGCGGGGCACGGCGCATCGGATCCCGCGCTAGCGTGGGCGGATGCGCAGACCGCTCCTCGCCTGCCTCGCGATCGCTGCCGCCCTGGCCCTGGGCTGCGCCGGCTCCGCGGGCGGCGGCACCGCGCTGCCGACCTGGCCCGAGTGGGTCGCACAGAGCGGGCCCCCACCGGCGGGCCAGGGCCGGATCGTCGTCTACGGCGCGGTGCGCGACGAGGCCCTCGAGTGGCACCCCGAGGTGCTCGTCGACGGCGCGCCGATCGGGCGCTCGCGCGAGCTCACCTTCCTGGTCGCCGAGCGGCCGCCGGGCCTGCACGTGCTCACGATCGGGACGGAGGAGCGCGACGCCGCCTTCGGCACCCAGGGCGACAGCGGCAACGCGACGGTGCCGCTCCGGGCGGGCCAGACCGCGTACGTGCAGCTGCTCGTCGAGGCGCCGCCCGGGATGGTGCGCGCGACGCTCGTCCCGATGGATCCGCCGACGGGCAACCGCGACGTGCAGGCGATGCAGCTCGCGCCGCCCTCGACCGCGCCCTGACACCGGGCCCCGCTCGCCCGTACCCGCGGTGGTGACGGAGCGCTCGCGCCGGCCCTGTCCTACGAGTTCATCGACTCCAGGAACTCGTCGTTGCTGTCGGTGGCCTTGATCTTCTCGAGCAGGAACTCCATCGAGTCCACCGGGTTCAGCGGCGAGAGCACCTTGCGCAGGATGTACATGCGGTTCAGGGTCTTCTCGTCGAGGAGCAGCTCCTCGCGGCGCGTCGCCGAGCGGTTGATGTCGATGGCCGGGTAGGTGCGGCGGTCGGCGAGCTTGCGGTCGAGCACGAGCTCGCTGTTGCCGGTGCCCTTGAACTCCTCGAAGATCACCTCGTCCATCCGCGAGCCGGTCTCGATCAGGGCGGTGCCCACGATCGTGAGGCTGCCGCCCTCCTCGACGTTGCGCGCGGCGCCGAAGAAGCGCTTCGGCTTGTGCAGGGCGTTCGAGTCCACGCCGCCCGAGAGGATCTTGCCCGAGTGCGGCACCACCGTGTTGTGGGCGCGCGCGAGGCGCGTGATCGAGTCGAGCAGGATCACCACGTCGCGCTTGTGCTCGACCAGGCGCTTGGCCTTCTCGATCACCATGTCGGCCACCTGGACGTGGCGGGTGGCCGGCTCGTCGAAGGTCGAGGAGATCACCTCGGCCTTCACGTTGCGCTGCATGTCGGTCACCTCCTCGGGCCGCTCGTCGATCAGCAGCACGATCAGGTAGACCTCGGGGTGGTTCTCGGCGATCGCGTTGGCGATGTCCTTCAGGATCATCGTCTTGCCGGCCTTGGGCGGCGAGGTGATGAGCGCGCGCTGGCCCTTTCCGAGCGGCGCGATCAGGTCGATGATGCGGCCCGTGTAGCCGGCGCTCGCCGACTCGAGGCGGAACTTCTCCTCGGGGTAGAGCGGGGTCAGGTTGTCGAAGTTGATGCGGTGCCGGATCTGCTCCGGGGGCTCGAAGTTGATGGTCTCGACCTTGAGCAGCGCGAAGTAGCGCTCGCCGTCCTTGGGCGGGCGGATCTGGCCGCGGATCGAGTCGCCGGTGCGCAGGCCGAAGCGGCGGATCTGCGAGGGCGACACGTAGACGTCGTCGGGGCCGGCGAGGTAGCTCTCGTCGGGCGAGCGCAGGAAGCCGAAGCCGTCGGGCAGCGTCTCGAGGACGCCCTCGGAGTAGATGCGGCCGCGCGCGTCGGCGTTGGCCTTGAGGATCGCGAAGACCAGGTCCTGCTTGCGCATCCCGGCCAGGTTCTCGACCGCGAGCGACTCGGCGCGCTCGGTGAGCTCCTCCATGGTCTTGCGCTTGAGGTCGGCGACGTCGAGGCTCTCGCCCGCCTCGCCCTCGTCGAGGAGATCCTCTTCGGTGAGCTCGTCGGCCACGTCGAGGATGTCCATCGGCGAGCCGCGCCCGCCCCGCCCCATGCCGTTGCCCCCGCTGCGGGGGCGGCGGCGGCCGCGGCGCGGCCGGTTGCCCTGCATCCCGCCCATGTTCGAGTGATCGCCGGAACGGTCCATGCTCACGGGTCGCCTCTTCGCTCGTTCGTCCAGGGTTGGAGATCCAGGGGGTGCGTTCGGGGTGGGAGGGTCGGCCGTCTCGGTCGTCCGTCGGCTTGCCGACTCGTGGCTCGTGGTCCCGATGCGTCGTCTTGGCTCGTGGTCTTGGTTCGTGGGGCTCGCGATGGACTCGCGGATTCGTGCGCCGGGTGGCTCACCGGGCGTGGAGGGCGCGATCCGGAGCGGCCGGCGACGTTCCATCTCTCGGAACCGGCGTCCGGCCGGGACCGGCGTCGGGCCTGGCGGCCATGCACGACGCTTGGCGGTACGTGGAGGTCCGAAGGGTCTGGCTTCCCTCTTTCGTTCGGAACGTCGCTCCCGGAGGTTGAGCGCTGATCGCCGGGCGCCTGGCAGACACGGCCGACCGGTACGACTGGCCAGCACGACGGACCTGGGCGGGGGAGACGGCGCGGAGCGCGTCGGGAGCGAGCGACGAGCAGCCTATGCCGGCCCGATTGGCGTGTCAAGGCCGATGTCCGGGCCTGCGCCGCGCGCGGCGATCCAGTGGAAGAGCCGGCCGGAGCCCGGACCGTCACGCCGGTAGCTGTGGAAACGCCGCTCGTCGCACGAGGTGCAGGCGTTCGCGAGCGCGCGGACGCGGTCCGCCGCGAGGCCGGCGCGCACCAGGTCCACGCGCGCGAGCGCCGCCAGGTCGAGCTGCCAGTGGCCGGCGCGCACCGGCACGAGCGCCGCGTCGAGCGCGCCCGCGAAGCGCCGCGCCAGCGCCGCCACGACCGGCTCGTCCACCTCGTAGCAGCCCGCCCCGACGCGCGGGCCGATCACCGCCGCGCCCCCCGCCACGCCTTCGGGCGCGAGGGACGCGAGCGCCGCCAGGGCCTCGCCGATCACGCCCGCCGCGAGCCCGCGCCAGCCGGCGTGCACCGCCGCCACGCGGCCCGCCGGCGTCGCGACCAGGATCGGCAGACAATCCGCGGTGACGACACCGATCGGGAGCGATGCCCGCTCGGAGACGAGCGCGTCCGCCTCGCCGGGATCGGCGGGCGGCGGGCCGCCGCGGCGCAGCACGACCACGCGCGTGCCGTGCACCTGGCGCGCGCGCAGCAGCGCCGCGGGCGGCCGGCACCCGCGCGTGCCGAAGCCGTGCGCGGCGGCGGCACCGAGCAGGGGATGGGTGAGCCAGCCCGCCGCGGGAGTTCCGGCGCTCACGCGGCCGCTCCTTCGCGCGCGCCGAGCGCCGCGAGCGCGGCGGCAAGGTCCGCGGGCGGCGGCGCCTCGAAGCGCAGGCGCGCGCCGCTGCGCGGGTGGTCGAAGCCGAGCACCTGCGCGTGCAGCGCCGGCCGCGCGAGGCCGAAGGCGGCGCCCGCCGAGGAGCCTGCGGCACCGTCCGCAGAGGGGGCTCGCCCGGCCTGCCGGCGCCCGTACACCGGATCGCCGACGATCGGGAGCCCGATCGAGGCCAGGTGCACCCGGATCTGGTGCGTGCGCCCGGTGGCAGGCCGGACCTCGAGCAGCGACACGCCGCTCGCCGCGAAGCGGCGCGCGACCCGCCAATCGGTCCGGGCCGCGCGGCCGGCGCCGGTGCGCACCGACATCCGCTTGCGATCCTGGGGGTGGCGGCCGACGGGGCGGTCGACGCTCCCGCCGGCGGCGCCCGGGACACCCCGCACCAGCGCCAGGTACACGCGCTCGACCGTGTGCTCGCGGAACTGGGCGGCCAGCGCCAGGTGGGCGGCGTCGTGCTTGGCTGCGACCAGCACGCCCGAGGTGCCCTGGTCGAGCCGGTGCACGATCCCCGGGCGCAGGACGCCCCCGATCCCGGCCAGGTCGCGGCAGTGGTGCAGGAGCGCGTTCACGAGCGTCCCGCGCGGGTGGCCGGGGGCGGGATGGACGACGAGCCCCGGCGGCTTGTCGATCACGATCAGGTCGGCGTCCTCGTGGAGGATCGCGAGCGGGATCGCCTCGGGCTCGAGCGAGGGCGCCACCGCCTCGGGCGGGTCGGCCTCGATCGCATCGCCCGCGCGCACGCGCTGCGCGGCGCGCGCGGGGGCGCCCGCCACGCGCACGAGGCCCGCCTCGATCCAGCGCTGGGCCCGGGCGCGCGGGACGGCGGCCAGCTCCGCGAGCGCCACGTCGAGGCGCCGGCCCGCCTCGAGCTCGGACGCCACGAAGCGCAGCATGGCCCCGGCTCAGCGGCCCTGGCTGCGGCCGTGGGGGCGCCCGCGCGCGTGCTGCTGGCGGCGATGCTCCTCGTAGCGCGCCGCGTAGCTCGGCGCGACCTGCGCGGACTCGATCCCGAGCATGCGCGCGTAGGCGCTCACGAAGCCGCGCACGTAGACGAGCGCGGGCAGGCCGTCGAAGCGCTCCTCCTCGAGGAAGCGCAGATAGGTCGGGTTCACCTTGGTGACGGCGGCCACGTCGTCGATCTCGAGGCCGCGCAGGATGCGCGCGCGGCGCAGGCGGGGCCCGGTCCACTCGGCGCCTTCGTCGTCGCCGGCTTCGTCGAAGGCCTCGAGCTCGCGCGGCAAGGATCCCTCGCGCCGCGGCTCCTCGAAGCGCAGCGGGCGCGCGGCGTGGGTCGCCGCGAGCGAGACGGGCGGCGCATCGGGCGCGGCGGGCAGGGGCGCGCGGTCGAGCACCCCGGCGGCCGCCTCGGCAAAGCCCCGCGCGGCGGGCGGCCGCTCGCCGGAGCCGGCCGCGTCCGCGAAGGGATCGGTCTCCGCGTCGAAGGGCACGGCGGCCGGATCCGAGGGCACCGCGACCGGATCGGCGGGCACGGACGCGAACCCGGCCGGGGCGGCGGCGAGCGCGTCGTCGTAGGCGCTGCGCGCGGCAGGGTCCGAGAGCACCCGGAAGGCCTCGTCGATCCGCTCGCGCCACAGCTTCGCCTCGTCGGGCGGGATCACCGAGTAGGCGGCGAGCGCGTCGCCCTCGTAGGCGCCGCGCACCAGCGTGAAGGCGCGCTCGATCTCGTCGGGGCGCGCGCCGCGCGCCACCTCGAGCACCTCGTAGTGATCCAGCTCCGACAGCGACTTCATCATCGAGAGGGGCCCCGGGTTCTAGAGCGGCGGGCGCGGTGCGGGGGAGGACGCGTGCGGGCGCGGCGCCGGCCGCCCCCGTCCCGTCCCCTCCCGCGCTCGATCGTCGATCAGCTTGCGGGCGATGCGCGTCAGGTACACCGACGCATCGGCCTGCGGGTGGCTCACGACCACCGGCTGGCGCGCGCGGATCGCCTCCGCCACGGCGTCGTCGTGGTTCACGTAGCCCAGGTACTCGGCCTCGAGCCCGAAGTACTTGCGACACACGCTGCGGACGGCGAAGCCGAGCTTCACGTCGTCACTGGTCCGGACGCCGTTCACGACGAGGCGCGGGCGGAAGCCCTGCACGGCCGCGACGAAGCGCTCCCCCTCGCTCGGCGAGCTCTCGCGCACGGCGCGCAGCAGGTCGAGCGGCGTGCGGATGCCGCGCTCGTTACCCTGGTCCATCGCCTGGTTCACGAGCTTGCGGGCCGCCTCGCCGGTCATCGCGAGCCGCAGCCGGCGGTAGAAGGCCGCCCGCAGGAAGGCGTAGGCGTTCTCGACCGAGGTCGGCTCGGGCGTCATCACGAGCACCCCGTCGTCGCCCACCAGGAAGTAGTCCATCACCGACGGGTGGGTGCCCGCACCGAGGTCGACGAGCACCCAGTCGGCGGGCAGCTTGCGCAGCTTGGCGAGCAGCTCGACGCGCCGGAAGTGGCGCGGCTGGGCGAGGCCGAGGTGGCTCTGGGTGCCCGCGATCAGGCGCAGCCCGGCGATCGGGGTGTCGGCGACGAGGCGCTCGAGGTCGAGCTCGCGGCGCGCCACGAACTCGGCGAGGCTCGTCCGCGGCGCCGGCACGCCGAGCGCGGTGTGGAGGTTCGCGCCTTCGAGGTCGGTGTCGACCGCGATCACGCGCTGGCCGGCGCGGGCCATCGCCGCGGCCAGGTTGGCCGCGAGCATGGTCTTGCCGACGCCGCCCTTGCCGCCGCCGACCGCCAGCAGGCGCGGCCCCCCCGGACGCAGGACGCCCGGGCGCTCGCCGGCGCGGCCGGGCAGCCTCCCCTGCCCGAGCGGGCTCGGCCTCACGCGCGGGTCCCGCGACCCAGGGGGCTGGCCTGATGACCCAGGGGGCTCCCGGGATGACCCGGGAGGCTCGCGCCCCCGCGCCCGTCGACCACGCGCAGGAAGGGCCGCCACTCCTCGTGGCGGGCGCTCGCGAGGGGCAGGGCCGCCAGCGGCGTCCAGCGCGGGCGCGACGGCGGCCGGCGCAGGCGCAGGCCGGCCTGCTCGGGCGTGCGCCCGCCCTTGCTGCGATTGCAGGCGACGCAGCTCGCGACCACGTTCTCCCACGTGCTGCGCCCGCCGTGCGCGCGCGGCACCACGTGGTCGAGGTTCAGCTCCGATCGCGGCGGCCGCACACCACAGTACTGGCAGGTGAAGGCGTCGCGGGTCATCACGTTGGAGCGGCTGAAGCGGACGTGGCGGCGCGGCATGCGGTCGAAGACGGTGAGCACGATCACGCGCGGGAGCCGGACCCGCCCGCGGCTCGTCCCGACCCCGTCGTGCCCGCCGATCACGCGCAGCTCGGTCCACTCCTCGAAGGCGAAGGTGCGGTGCTCCGCGTCGACCACCCGCGCAAAACCCTGGTACACGAGGGAAAACGCTCTCCGTGCCGACGTCACGTGGATCGGCAGATACGAGCGATTGAGGACCAGTACCGACGCGTTCAGCATCACGACCCGGGGCGCCGGCACGGTATCCCAAGCGAAGATCGCCATCAATCGGAACCTGCGGTGTGGCGGCATTGCGCATCGCTTGCCGTTCCTTCCGGCGCTGCGCTGCGTGCGCGAGTGGGCCGCGCTGCGCGCCTCGTTCCCGCCTGCACGGCACGCGCGGCGGCGCGGTCCGCCGGCTGCTGCGCGCATCGGCCCGGCGCGCCGCCTCGCCACGCGGAGAAGGGACCGGCCGGGGCACCGCCGCAGCGCCCACCCTGCGGGGCGGGAGCTTCGTTTCCGTGGTTGCACTCGGAGGCTCGATGGGGGATCGTAGGCCGGGTTTTGTCGGTGGTTCCGAACGGGTGGATCCAGGCATCTCCGGCGCGGGGTGGGGCATGGGGTCCCGCCGGGCGCCGGGCCGGGCCGACGGGCATCGGGGTGCAGCGCGCCCGCAGCCTGGATCCAGAAGGCCGAGCCAGAACGCAGAGGCCAAGCCCGGCGCCACCGTCGAAAAACGGTTCGAGACACCCAGTGCGAGTCGATCTACCGGGCGCTCCGGTGCCCGCCGGGACAACGAGAGAACGCGATCGACGCCCGTCCGGCAGGCGCGGGACGGCTCCGGCCCTCGGGCCCGGGCCGGGCGCCTTGCCGACCGGCGCGGGAGGCCGCTAGCCGGCTCTCGCGCGCGGATCTGCACCCCGAGACTCCTGCCGGCCCGCGGGCCGGAGGAAACGCGACCTCCCCCGTTGTCCGTGCCGGCTCGCCAGCCAGGCCGGAACGATGCACAACGAGATCCTGATCAACGCGATCCGCGGCGAGACCCGGGTCGCGATCCTGGAACGAGGCTCCCTCGCCGAGCTCCTGATCGAGCGCGCCGGCGGGCAGAGCATGGTCGGCAGCGTGGTCAAGGGCCGCGTCACCCGGGTGCTCCCGGGCATGCAGGCCTCCTTCGTGGACATCGGCCTCGACAAGGCCGCCTTCCTCTACGCCGGCGACTACTTCGAGTACGACCGCGACGTCGATCTCGGCGACGACGAGGACGCGCCGCGCCCCGCGCGCGGGCGGCGCGGGCGTGGCCGGCCGGGCCGCAACGGCGCCGGCCGCCAGGTCCCGAAGATCGACACGATCCTCTCCGAGGGGCAGGAGATCGTGGTGCAGGTGGCCAAGGAGCCGATCGGCACCAAGGGCGCGCGCATCACCTCGCACGTCGCGATCGCAGGCCGCCACCTGGTGCTGACGCCGTCGGGCTCGCGGGTGGGCGTGTCGCGCCGCATCGACTCGGACCGCGAGCGGCGCCGGCTGCGCGAGATCGTCGAGCGGGTCCGCCCGCGCGACGTCGGCTTCATCATCCGCACCGCCGGCGAGGGGGCCCGCGAGGCCGACCTCGAGGCGGACGTCCGCTACCTGGTGGCGGCCTGGCAGCAGATCCAGAGCCAGCGCGACACGGCGCGCGCGCCGGCCGTGCTCTACGCCGAGCCGGCGCTGCCCCTGCGCGTGGTGCGCGACGTGGCGGGCTCCGACACCCGGCGCATCGTGGTGGACAACCGATCCGTGTACGAGGAGATGCACGCGTTCGTGGCGCGCTTCTGCGCCGAGCCGCGGCCGCGCGTCGAGCTCTACCAGGGCAACCGGCCGATGTTCGACCACTTCGGGATCGAAGCGGAGATCGAGGCCAACCTCGGCCGCAAGGTGTGGCTCAAGTCCGGCGGCTACCTGATCATCGACCAGAGCGAGGCGCTGACCGCGATCGACGTCAACACCGGGCGCTACGTCGGCAAGCGCGACCTCGAGGAGACGGTGCTCAAGACCAACCTCGAGGCGGTGAAGGAGGTGGTGCGCCAGCTCCGCTTCCGCAACATCGGCGGGCTCATCATCGTCGACCTGATCGACATGGAGACGGCCGAGAACCGCGAGAAGGTCTACCGCGCCTTCCAGGAGGCGCTGCGCCAGGACAAGGCCAAGACCAACATCCTGAAGATCTCCGAGCTCGGGCTCGTGGAGATGACCCGCAAGCGCACGCGCGAGAACCTGGTGCAGCAGCTCTGCGAGCCGTGCGCCCACTGCGAGGGGCGCGGCTACGTGCTCTCGCGCGAGAGCGTCGCCTACAAGGTGCTGCGCGAGATCCGCAACGACCTGCCGCGCTTCGGCGGGCGGCGGATCGCGATCGCGCTGCACCCGCGCGTGGCCGAGCTGCTGCTCGGCACCGAGCGCGCGGCGCTCCTCGAGCTCGAGCAGCAGCTCGGCCGCGCGATCGAGGTGCGCGCCGTGCCGGGCGTCCACCAGGAGCACTTCGAGCTCGTCGCCCTCGACGCGGGCCCCCCCGTGTCGCTGCGGCTGCCCTGGCTCGGGCTCGCGGGCGCCGGGCCCGAGCCGGAGCCGGTCTTCGTCTCGGAGCCCTTCGAGCCCGACGTGCCCGAGCCCGCACCCCTGCCCGGTCCGATCGAGGGCCGGCCCGAGGTGGTGCTGGCCGAGCTCGAGAGCGAGCCGGGCGAGGGCGAGCCCGCGCCGCCGCGCGCCGACGGCGCCGGGGCCGAGCCCGATCCCGTCCACCTCGGCCCCGCCGACGAGCTCGAGCCCGCGGAGCGCCGGAGCCTGGTCGCGAACAGCCTGTCTCCCGCGGGGGAGGCGGGCATCGGAGCCCTGGAATCGGTTGACGGGGAACGGGAATCCCGGATACTGCCCGCCTCGCTGGCGCCCGAGCGCGAGGACTCCTGAGCGCGCGGCTCGCGCCCGCGCGCGGTCGGCGCGGGCGCGGTGGGACGGGATCCTGGTGCGAGCGAGCTCGGCAGGAGCAGGCTCGGTGAGGATGGAAGCGCCATGTACGCGGTCGTTCGCAGCGGCGGCAAGCAGATCCGGGTCGCGCCCGGCGAGGCGGTCTGGGTGGAGCGGCTGCCCGGCGCGGTCGGCGAGCAGGTGACCCTCGACGAGGTGCTCCTGCTCGGCGGCGAGGGCGAGCCGCGCGTCGGCGCGCCGCACGTGGCCGGCGCGCGCGTGGTCGCGACGATCGTGGGCTCCGGGCGCGGCGAGAAGCTCACGATCTTCAAGTACAAGCGCCGCAAGCGCTACCGCCGCAAGCAGGGGCATCGCCAGGGCTACACGCAGATCCGCGTCGAGCGGATCGAAGGCTGAGAGGGGCGCCATGGCTCACAAGAAGGGACAGGGCAGCTCCCGCAACGGGCGCGACAGCAACGGCCAGCGCCGCGGCGTCAAGCGCTATGCCGGCCAGCAGGTGAACGCCGGCACGATCCTGGTCCGCCAGGTCGGCACGCGGATCCACCCCGGGCGCAACGTGGGCATGGGCCGCGACTACACGCTCTTCGCGCTGGTCGACGGCGTCGTGCACTACGGTCCCTCCAAGGGCCGCGTGACCGCGCGCGTCGAGCCGGCGGCCTAGCGCTTCCCGCCCGGGCGCCGGCTCGGGCCGGGGCTTCGCGCGCGCCGGATCCCCGCTCGCCTCCGCCACGCGGCGCACCCGCTACGCTGGCTCGCGGCAGGCCCATGAACTCCCCCGACTCCTTCATCGACGAGGCCGTGGTCGAGGTCGCCGCGGGCAGCGGCGGGAACGGCTGCGTGAGCTTCCGGCGCGAGAAGTTCGTGCCGCGCGGCGGGCCCGACGGCGGCGGCGGCGGGCGCGGCGGCGACGTCGTGCTGGTGGCCGACCGCGGGCTCTCGACCCTGATCGACCAGAAGCTGCGGCCGCTCGTGCGGGCGCAGGACGGCGCCCACGGCGGCGGCAACCAGCGCGACGGACGCGCCGGCGCGGACGCCGAGCTGCGGCTCCCGGTGGGAACCCTCGTCCACGACGCGGGCGCGGCCGCCGGCGCGGCGCCGCTCGCCGACCTCGTCGAGCACGGGCAGCGGGTGGTGGTGGCGCGCGGCGGGCGCGGCGGGCGCGGGAACATGAGCTTCGCGACCCCCACCCGGCAGGCCCCCGACCGCGCCGAGGACGGCCGGCCCGGCGAAGCGCGCCGGCTGCGTCTCGCGCTGAAGCTGCTCGCGGACGTGGGCTTCGTCGGGCTTCCGAACGCGGGCAAGTCGACGCTCCTGCGCCGGCTCTCGGCCGCCCGCCCGCGGGTCGGCGCCTATCCCTTCACGACGCTCGTGCCGTCGCTCGGGGTCGTCGAGGCCGGCGCGCGCCGCTTCGTGGCGGCGGACCTGCCCGGCCTCGTGGAGGGCGCGAGCCGCGGGGCGGGGCTCGGCGACCGCTTCCTGCGTCACGCCGAGCGCACGCGCGTGCTCGTGCACCTCGTCGACGCCGGCACGGCCGCGCTCGAAGGGCGCGAGCCCCTGGCGCCGCTGGCCGATTGGGAGACGATCCGCGCGGAGCTCGGCGCCTATGCGGCGGAGCTCGCCGGGCGGACGGAGATCGTGGCCTTGAACAAGCTCGACCTGATCCCGGAGGACGAGCGGGCGGCGCGCCTCGGGCCGCTCGAGGCGGCGCTGCGCGCGCGCGGCCGCCGCGTGCTCTGCGTGTCGGGCGCCACCGGCGAGGGCCTCGACGCGCTGCGCTTCGCGATGCTGCGCGCCCTCGACGAGGCCGACGCGGCGAGCGCCGCGGCCGCGGAGGCGGCGCGATGAGGGCTGCGGCGCGCCGCGCGCGGCGCATCGTCGTCAAGGTGGGCAGCTCGATCCTGACCGCCGCGGGCGCCGTGCGGCCGCGCGTCTTCACGGAGCTGATCCGCCAGGTGGCCGCGCTCACGGACGAGGGCCGCCAGGTGGTGGTGGTCTCGTCGGGCGCGATCGCGATGGGCTCGCACCGGCTCGGCTGGTCGCACCCCGGCCGCTCGATCCCGGAGAAGCAGGCGGCGGCGGCCGTCGGCCAGATCGCGCTGATGGAGCGCTACCGGGTCGGCTTCGCCCGGCGCGGCCGGCAGGTGGCGCAGGTGCTCGTGACCCGGATCGGGCTCGAGGACCGCGAGCGCTTCCTGAACGCGCGCCGCACGCTCCTCACGCTGCTCGGGCTCGGCGTGGTTCCGATCGTCAACGAGAACGACACCACCTCGACCGAGGAGATCCGCTTCGGCGACAACGACAACCTGTCGGCGAACGTCGTGAACCTGGTGGCGGCCGAGCTGCTGGTGCTGCTCACCGACGTGGACGGCCTGTACCGCGAGGCGCCCTCGGCGGACAACCCGCGGCCCGCACGCTGGGACGTGGTCGAGCGCATCACGCCCGAGATCGAGCGCGCCGCGGGCGGCAGCGACCACGCCTTCGGGCGCGGCGGGATGATCACGAAGCTCGAGGCGGCGCGGACCGCCGCGCTCTCGGGCGCCGCGACGGTGATCGCGAACGGCCGGCGCCGCGGCGTCCTGGAGCGGATCGCGGCGGGCGAGGCGGAGGGCACGCTCTTCCTGCCCGAGCCCGCGCGCCGGCTCGGCAGCCGCAAGCACTGGCTCGCCTTCACCGCGCGCCCGCGCGGCGAGCTGCGCCTCGACGCGGGCGCGGCCCAGGCGCTCCAGGAGCGCGGGCGCAGCCTGCTGCCGGCGGGCATCACGGCGGTGGCCGGCGAGTTCGGCATCGGCGACCCGGTGCGCTGCACCGATCCCGCGGGCCGCGAGGTGGCGCGCGGACTGGTCGCCTACTCGGCGCGCGACGTGGCGCGGATCCGCGGGCTCTCGACGCGCCAGATCGAGGCGGTGCTAGGGTACTCGAACGGCAGCGAGGTGATCCATCGCGACGACCTCGTGCTGGTGGCCGGGGACTGACGGCCCGACGGCCGCGGACCGAAGGCCGGAGAGCGAGGAGCGGAGAGCTAGGACCGATGGCCGACCCCGCGCTCGAGAAGACGATCGCCGACCTCGCGCTCGCCGCGCGCGCCGCCTCGCGGCGCACGGCCGAGCTCACCCGCGACCGCAAGGACGCCTGGCTGCTGCGCGCCGCCGAACGCCTCGAGGCCGCGCGCGAGGCGATCCTCGCCGCCAACCGCGCCGACCGGGCCGAGGCCGAGCGCGCGGGTCTCGAGCCCGCGATGGTGAAGCGCCTCGCGCTCGAGGGCGGCAAGTGGAGCACGATGCTGGCCGGCCTGCGCGACGTGGCCGCGCTGCCCGACCCGGCCGGCGAGATCACCGGCATGTGGGTGCGGCCGAACGGGCTGCGCGTCGGCCGCATGCGCATCCCGCTCGGGGTCGTCGCGATCATCTACGAGTCGCGCCCGAACGTGACGGTGGACGCGGCGGCGCTGTGCCTGAAGGCCGGCAACGCGGTGATCCTGCGCGGCGGCTCGGAGGCGATCCGCTCCAACCTCGCGCTCGGCGCCGAGCTGCGCGCGGCCGCCCGCGACACGGGCGTACCCGAGGACGCCGTCGCGATCGTGCCGACCACCGACCGCGCCGCGATCGACCTCCTGCTGCGCCGCGACCGCGAGATCGACCTCGTGATCCCGCGCGGCGGCCCCGGGCTGATCCGCAAGGTGAGCGAGACCTCGACGATCCCCGTCATCAAGCACGACGCTGGCGTGTGTCACGTGTACCTCGACGCCAGCGCGGACCCGGAGATGGCGACCGCGATCGTCCTCGACTCGAAGCTGCGCCAGATGGAGGTCTGCAACGGCCTCGAGACGCTGCTCGTGCACCGGGAGGCCGCGCCCGCGTTGCTGCCGCGCGTGCTCGGCGCGCTCGCCGCCGAAGGCGTCGAGCTGCGCGGCTGCGCCGCCACCAGGGCGCTCTTCCCGGCGGCGAAGCCCGCCTCCGACGAGGACTGGGCTGCCGAGTACCTGGCGCCGATCCTCGCGGTGCGCGTCGTCGACGGCCTCGACGCCGCGATCGACCACATCCGCACCTGGGGCAGCAGCCACACCGAGGTGATCGTGACCCGCGACTACGCGGCGTCGCAGGCCTTCGTGCGCCGCATCGACTCCTCCACGGTCGGGGTCAACTGCTCGACCGCCTACGCGGACGGCTACCGGCTCGGGCTCGGCGCCGAGATCGGCATCTCCACCTCGAAGCTGCACGCCTACGGCCCGATGGGGCTCGAGGGGCTCACCACGCAGAAGTTCGTGCTCTTCGGTGACGGCCAGCTGCGGCCCGACTGACCTTGCAGCCGGTCGGCGTCTACGGCGGCACCTTCAACCCGATCCACCTCGGCCACCTGCGGGCGGCCGAGGAGATGGCCGAGGCGCTCGGTCTCGCGCGCGTGCTCTTCGTGCCGAGCGCGGTGCCTCCCCACAAGGCCGGCGAGGGCGGCGACCCGATCGCGCCCGGTGCCGAGCGCCTCGCCTGGGTCCGGCTCGCGGTGGCCGACAACCCGCGCTTCGCGGTCGAGGCGATCGAGATCGAGCGCGGCGGCCCCTCGTACCTCGTCGACACGCTCACGGCCCTGCGCGAGCGCCTGCGCGCCGCCGGCGAGGAGCCGGTCTTCCTGGTCGGCTCCGACGCCTTCGCCGAGATGGGCGGCTGGCGCTCCCCCCGCGAGCTCTTCGGGCTCGCCCACTTCGCGGTGACGCCGCGCCCGCCGCTGCGCACGGGCCATCTCGCGCAGTGGCTCCCCGAGGCGGTGCGCGACCTCTTCGAGATCGCCGCCGACGGCCGCTCGGGCCTTCACCGCAGCGCCGGCACCTGGCTGCGGCTCGTGGAGATCGCCGGGCTCGACCTCTCCGCGTCGGACCTGCGCCGGCGCCTGCGCGAGGGCCGATCCGTGCGCTATCTCCTCCCCGAGGCCGTTCGCGACGCCGTCCGGGCGAGCGGCCTCTATGGCGACACGGGGAGCTCCCGGGGAGTGCGCGCCAGCCGATGACCTCCGCAGAGAAGACCCGCAAGGCCGTGGAAGCGGCGCTCGAGGTGAAGGCGGAGGCGGTGGTGGCGCTCGACGTGAAGGAGCTCTCCTCGTTCGCCGACGTCTTCGTCGTGTGCACGGGCCGCTCGGACCGCCAGGTGCGCGCGATCGCCGACTCCGTCGAAGCGGCCGCCCGGGAGGCCGGCGAGCCGCCGCTCGGGATCGAGGGCTACGCCGAAGGGCGCTGGGTGCTGATCGACCTCGACGACGTGATCGTGCACGTCTTCACGCCCGAGACCCGCCTGCACTACGACATCGAGCGGCTGTGGAGCGACGCCCCGCACATCGAGGGGTTGCCGGCGCGGGCGGAGCAGGCCGCGCCGTGACGGGCCCCGTGATGCTGGTGGTGCTCGACGGCTTCGGCCTCGGCGACGGCGGCCCCGGCGACGCGACCGCCGCGGCGCACGCGCCCTTCTTCGCGCGGGCGAACCGGCTCTACCCGCACGCGCGGATCGAGACCTCGGGCGCGGCCGTCGGCCTGCCGCCGGGCCAGATGGGCAACTCCGAGGTGGGTCACATGACGATGGGCGCGGGGCGCATCCTGTACCAGGACATCACGCGCATCTCGAAGACCTTCGCGGAGGTCGGGCCCGAGGGCGTGCCGGCGATCGCCCGGGCGCTCGCCGCCGCTCGCGCGGGCCGCGGCTGCCTGCACCTCCTCGGCCTCGTCTCCGACGGTGGCGTCCACAGTCACCTCGACCACCTGCTCGCGCTGCTCGCCGCCTGCGGGCGCGCAGGCGTGCGGCCCGTGCTGCACGCCTTCCTCGACGGGCGCGACACGCCGCCGCGCTCGGGGCTCGGCTACCTCGGGCAGGTGACGCCGCAGCTCGCGGCGGCCGGCGGCCAGGTCGCCACCGTGATCGGGCGCCACTGGGCGATGGACCGCGACGACCGCTGGGAGCGCATCGCGCGCGCCTACCACGCGATCGTCGCCCGCGAGGGACTGACCGCGGCGAGCGCCGAGGCCGCCGTCGAGGCCGCCTACGCGCGCGACGAGGGCGACGAGTTCGTGCAGCCCACCGTCGTGGAGGGCGGCGAGGCCTTCGCGGACGGCGACGTCGCGCTCTTCTTCAACTTCCGCGCCGACCGCGCCCGCGAGCTCACCAACGCGCTCACCAGCGCGGCGCCGCGCCGCTTCGAGGGCCAGCTCGAGCGGCGCGTCGGCGTGCAGCCGGCCCTCTTCGTGTGCATGACCGAATACGACGCGGAGTTCGGGCTGCCGGTCGCCTTCGGCACCCAGACCACGCGCCACATCCTGGGCGAGATCCTCGCGGCGGCGCGCCTCCCGCAGCTCCGCATGGCGGAGACCGAGAAGTACGCGCACGTCACCTTCTTCTTCAACAGCGGGCGCGAGGAGCCCTTCGAGGGCGAGGAGCGCGTGCTGATCCCGTCGCCCCGCGACGTCGCCACCTACGACCACAAGCCCGAGATGAGCGCTCCCGTCCTGACCCGCGCGATCCTCGAGAAGCTCGCCGAGCGCGACTACGCCTTCGTGCTCGTGAACTTCGCGAATCCCGACATGGTCGGGCACACGGGCGTCCTGCCGGCCGCGGTGAAGGCGGTCGAGACGATCGACCAGTGCCTCGAGCGGGTCCTCGGGAAGCTGCTCGCGCAGGGCGGCCAGGCGCTCGTCACCGCCGACCACGGCAACTGCGAGCAGATGATCGACCCCGCGACCGGCGGCCCCCACACCGCGCACACGACCAATCCGGTGCCGATCTGGTGGGTCACCGCGGATCCGCGCGGGCGCCGGCTGCGCGACGGCGGCCTCGCGGACCTCGCGCCCACGATCCTCGAGCTGCTCGGGCTGCCCGTCCCGCCCGAGATGACCGGCCGCAGCCTGCTCGTCCCGGCCTGAGACCCCTCGCCCCGCGGTCCCGCGGAGCCCCGGATCCTGCGCTCGCTCGCCGCCGCGTTCCTCGACCTCCTGCTGCCGCGCGCGTGCGCGCGCTGCGGGCGCTCGCTCGCGGCCGGGACGGCGCTCTGCGCTCCCTGTCGCGGAGCCCTCCCGCGGCTGCCGCCCGGCCTCGCGCCGGCGCCGCCGGCCCCCCTCGCCGCCTGGTGCGCGGAGGTGGCCTACGCGGGCGAGATCGAGGCCTGGATCCAGCGCTTCAAGTACCCCGCACGGGGCCTGGCCGGGCTCGACGCCCGGCCGCTCGCGCTCGTCGAGGCCCTGGCCCGCGACGCGGCGGCCCGCGCGGCCGCCCTCGCGCCGGCGCTGGTCGTCCCGGTGCCGATGCACCCCCGCCGCCGCCGCGCGCGGGGCTTCCACCCGGCCGGCGTGCTCGCGTCCGCGGCCGGGCGCCGGCTCGGCGCGCCGGTCGCCCTCGACGCGCTCGTCGTGCTGCGCGAGATCCCGAGCCAGACCGGCCTCGACCGCGGGGCGCGCCGGCGCAACGTGCGCGGCGCCTTCGCGGCGCGCGCGGGCTTCGCGCCGCCCGCCTGCGTCGCGCTCGTGGACGACGTCGCGACGACCGGCGCCACCCTGTGCGCCTGCGCCCGCGCGCTGCGCCGCGCCGGCGCCCGGCGCGTCGTCGCGGTCTGCGTGGCGCGGGCCGAGTAGCCCTGCGCCGCGGCGGGGCGTCGCCCGCGCCGTTCGGGAAGCCCACGGGGCCCGCTCGTCAGGAGACGGGGCTCTTCTCGTCGCTTCTCAGCCGCGCCGGGTGGCCAGCGCTTCGACGAGCTTCTCGCGCAGCCGGTCCGGGTCCACCGGCTTCTTGAAGATCACGCCCTCGAGCCCCTCGACGCGACTGCGCTTGATCACGTGGTCGCGGTCGTAGTGGAAGGCGGTCATCATCAGCACGGGCAGCCGCGGGTAGCGCCGGCGGACGGCGCTGAAGAGCTCGTAGCCGTCCATGCGCGGCATCACGACGTCGCTGATCAGGACGTCGAAGCCGTCGCGCTCGATCTTCTCGAGCGCCTCCACGCCGTCGGCCGCCGTCTCGACCACGCAGCCTTCGCCCGCCAGCAGCTCACCGAGCGACTTACGGATGCCGAGGTCGTCGTCGGCGATCAGGATGCGCGCCCCGGCAAGCCGCGGGTCGGGCTCGTGCGAGCCGGGCCGGTGCGGGCGCAGGTCGACCATGCGCGCGGGGCCGACGTACTCGACGGTCTCGTACTTGTCGCCGGCCGCCATCTCGCCGAGCCGCTCGACGATCTCCGAGATGCGCGCCACTTCGCGCCGGATCGCGTCGAGGCGCTCGCTCTCGACCGAGCAGTCGACCTCGCCCGACAGGCGCTCGACGTCGCGCTCGAGCAGCTCCGCCTGGTTCAGGATCACCGCGAGCGGATTGTTGATCTCGTGGGAGAGGCCGATCGCCACCTCGCCGAGGGTGGCGAGCTGGTCGCGCTGGAGGATCTCGCGCAGGTCCTTGGCGAAGCCGATCGTGCCGTCCTCGCGGCCGCGCTCGTCGTGCAGGATCGTGCCCGAGATCGCGACCGGGATCTGCTCGCCGGCCTTCGACAGGAAGGTGGTGCGCAGGTACACGGCCCGGCCGGGCCCGCCGTGCTCGGGGCTGCGCATCGCCGCCATCACGCGGCGCGCCTCCTCGAGGCTCGGATAGAGCTTCGCGACGAACTGGCCGAGGATCTCCTCGGACTTGTAGCCGAGGATCCGGCTCGCGCCGTCGTTGTAGTAGACGACGACGCCCTTGCGGTCGGTGCCCACCACGATGTCGGTGGAGCGCGCGATCAGCTGCTCGAGTCGTTCGCGGGTGAGGGCCATCGCGGTGCGCGCTCCGGCTAGTGGATGCCCCGGGCGGCGAGCCAGCGTTCGGCGTCGATCGCCGCCATGCAGCCCGTGCCCGCGGCGGTGACCGCCTGCCGGTAGACGGGATCGGTGGCATCGCCGCACGCGAACACGCCCTCGACCGAGGTGTAGGTGGAGCCGGGCTTCAAGCGGATGTAGCCGACGGGATCGGTGTCGAGCTGGCCCTTCACCAGGGCGGTGTTGGGCTCGTGCCCGATCGCCACGAAGACGGCCTCGACGGGGATCTCGCGCTTCGCGCCGGTCTCGACGTCGCGCAGCCGCACCCCGGTCACGAACTCCTCGCCCAGCACCTCGTCGACGACGGCGTTCCAGACGAACTCGATCTTCTCGTGCTTGCGGGCGCGCTCCTGCATGATCTTCGAGGCGCGCAGCTCGTTGCGGCGGTGGATCACCGTCACCTTGGTGGCGTAGCGGGTGAGGAAGAGCGCCTCCTCCATCGCGGTGTCGCCGCCCCCGACCACGGCCATCGCCTTGCCCCGGTAGAGCGCCCCGTCGCAGGTGGCGCAGGCCGAGAGGCCCCGGCTCATGAGCCGCTGCTCCGACGGGATCCCGAGCCACTTGGCGCTGGCGCCGGTCGCGACGATCAGCGCGTCGGCGGTGAAGCGCCGCTCCTCGGTCTCGATGCGGAAGGGTCGCTGCGCGAGGTCGAGCCGGACCACGTCCTCCTGGTAGACGCGCGCGCCGAAGCGCTCGGCCTGCCTCTGGAAGCGCTCCATCATCTCCGGGCCCGCCACCGCCTCGGGGAAGCCCGGGTAGTTCTCGACGTCGCTGGTCAGCATGAGCTGGCCGCCGACCGCGAGGCCGGCCACGACCACGGGCTGGAGCTCCGCGCGCGCCGCGTAGATCGCCGCCGTCCAGCCGGCCGGGCCGGAGCCCACGATCACGAGCTTCACGTGCTCGGGCGGGGCACCGGCCGCGCCGGGGCCCCCGGCGTGGACCCCGAGGAGCGGATCGAGCTCGCCGGCGCGCTCGAGCGCGGCCAGGTCGTCGAAGCCCCCGACGTGGCGCTCGCCGATCCAGATCTGGGGCACCGTGCGCCGGCCGCTGCGCCGGATCATCGCGTCGCGCTGCGCCGGGTCCGCCTCGATGTCGATCTCGGTCCAGGTCTGGCCCTTCCCCGCGAGCAGGCGCTTGGCCATGTCGCAATAGGGACAGGTCTGCTTGGAGTAGATCGTGATCGCGGGCATCGGACCTCCAGGGCGCCGGCGACGAAGGGGCGAGGGTAACGGCCCAGGGGGGCCCGGGCGACCCGCTTCGGGTGGACGCCGGCGCCCGGGCGGGATTCGAGCGCCCGCCTAGAGCGGCTCCGTGATCGGCAGGTCCTCCCAGAGGAGCTGGAGGAAGGTGCCGATGAAGAGCGACAGGAAGGTCATCAGCAGGATCGCGGTCGGGAAGGCGTAGATCGGCGCGATCCCCATGATCCGCGGCAGATCCCCGAGGACGGGCGGCACCACCGCGCGCAGCGCCTCCATCCCGAGCCCCGGCTCGGGACCCCAGGTGCGCGAGACCATGAAGCCGCCGAGGAGCGTGGTGATCACGACGCCGAGCGCGAGGGCCTGCAGGATCCCGAGCAGCCAGATCCGGCGGGCGCGCGAGAAGGCCTCGCCCGGATCCGGGATCCGCCGGCGCACCTCGACGTAGAGGTAGAGGAGCGTCATGAAGCCGAGGAGCGTGACCGTGACCCCAAGGGGGAACCAGGGCCGCCGCGACAGGTCCCAGACCTCGTCGATCAGGAACACCGGCATGTAGCCGACGATGATGCCGGCACCGATGCGTGGCACCGCACCGTGGAAGAACGACAGGTCCTTCTGCACGACGAAGCGCCAGAGCAGGTACCAGACGACGACTCCGAGCACGGCCAGCATCTGGAAGCTCGCCACCGCGTCGAAGAGGAGCGGTGCGCGCCGGTAGGCGAAGGCGGCGCCGGCGAAGGGCCACACGAGCAGCGCGATCGCGGCGCAGTACGCCGCGGTCGAGTGCCACGAGAGCACGCCGCCGAAATGGCCTTTGCCGCGTGAGAGGTTCTCGGCGTGCCGGATCACGGCGGCGGCGCGCGGCACGTCGTACTGGCGCAGGAACCAGACCTCGAGCTTGCCGAGGAGGCGCAGGCAGTCGCGCGAGCCCATCCGGCGCAGGAACGGGGACAGGTGCGCGGTCCGGCGCAGGCGGCCCGCAGGCTCGACGACGGCCGCCGCCAGCACCTCGACCTCGCGCGTCGCGAAGGGCGAGTCCTCCCCCTCGAAGGCCTCGTTGGACTCGTCGAGGCAGGTGTCCTCGAGCCAGTCGTGGAAGGCGCGGGCGGCGAGCTCCAGCAGGAGCTCGTCGGCACGCGGGTCGGGCTCGGCGGCGAGCGCTTGGAGCAACGCGCGCGAGGAGGCTTCGGCGGCCGGCGCCGGCCCGGCGCTCCAGGGGGCCCCAGCGACGCCCGGGACGGCTCCGCGCGCACCGGCGGGCCGCGCCGCGAGCCAGGCCTCGACCGACGCGGGCGCGACCCGCTCGCGCACCAGCGCCGCGAGCCCGCGCCAGGCGAGCTTGCGCAGGTGCAGGGTCGCGAGGCGCAGGTCGGGCTGGCTCGCGAGCTCCTTCTCGGCGAGGAAGCGCGCCACCTCGCGGGCCAGCACCACCAGGTCGCCGTGGATGCGCGTGCTGGCGGCACCGGCGAGGCGGCCGCTCGCGACGAGGTGGTCGAGCACGCGCTCGAGGTAGCCGGGCAGCGCGGCCAGCAGCCGGCGCACGGCCTCCTGCACCTCGCGCCGGGTCGCTCCTTCGCCGAGCCGTCGCGGGTCCGCCCACAGGTCCTCGACCTGGAGGTGCAGCTCGAAGGGATCGTGGCGGTCGAGGTGGAACGAGAAGGTCTCGGGGAAGAGCTCCGCCGGCGCGCTGCCTTCGCGGACGCGCTCGAAGCGCACCTCGCGGGCATGGAAGGCCCAGCGCAGGCGCACGCCCAGGCCCACGCGCTCGATCACGACCTCGAGCGCCGGCACGCCGCCCGCCGCCGGGTCGGCCCGCGGCGCCGCCGGCGCGGCGCCGGCGACGCGCTCAGAGGACGGGCTGGCCAGGGTTCTCGCCGCTCGCGTAGTAGGCCTCGACGCGCTCCGCGAGCCGGCGTACCCGCTCCGGCACCTCTTCGGGCAGCGGCCAGCGCGAGCCCGCCACGCGCATGCGCTCGACCAGCAGGCGGGCGTCGGGATAGCCCTCGCGGAGCAACGCGTCGTCCACGGCCAGCCAGTTCTCGATCGCCGTCCGCGTGCGCGAGATGCGCTCGGCGAGCTCCGCCATGCCCGGCGAGGCGACCCCGCTGTGCTGGACCTTGCCCGCGAACTCGCCGAGCTCCTGGAGCGCCTGGTCGAGGCGCGGGCGCAGGCCGTCGCCGGCCGACTGGATCTCGTGCAGGATCTCCTCGAAGCGCCGGCGCAGCGGTTCGTGCGAGATCTCGCGCATCAGGATCACGCGCCCGAGCGTGCGGCGCGCCGCGTCCGAGAGCGTGCGCAGGGCGACACGCAGCCGGAGCGACACGCCCGTCGTGACGACGTCGAGCTCCTCGTAGTCGGTCTGCGCCTCGCTGCCGCGCTCGCATCCGATCCCGAGCCGCCGGGACGCCTCGCGCACCTCGCGCAGCGCCTCGGCGCCGAGCACCTGCTCGAGCGGCTGGCCGCTCGGATCGCCGTGCAGGCCCAGGTACTCGCGACCCGGCCGGTTCGACGCGCGCACCACGCCGGTGGCGTCGATCACCAGCGCGCCGATCGGGATCTCGTCGATCGCCGCCGCCAGGAAGGCGTTGGCCCGGCGCAGGTCCTCGACCAGGGTGTCGTTCTGGACGCGGAGCCGGTGCACCTCGACCGCCCGGTGCACGAGCTGCTTCAGCTCCTCGGGCTCCCAGGGCTTGGTGACGTAGGCGTAGACGTGGCCCTCGTTGATCGCGCGCACCATCGCCTCGCCGTCGGCGTAGCCGGTCAGGATGATGCGCGTCGTGTTCGGGTGTCGCTCGCAGACCCGGGCCAGGAACTCGACGCCGGTCATCTCGGGCATGCGCTGGTCGGTGACGACGGCGGCGATCGCCGGACCCTCGTCGAGGATCTCGAGCGCCTGGCGGGCGCTCGTCGCCGTCAGGACGTCGTACTCGTCCTCGAAGGTGTAGGCCATCGTCTCGAGGATGGCCTCCTCGTCGTCCACGATCAGGATGCGTGCGCGCGCGGGCGTCGTCATGGGCGGTGGGCTCGCGGGGAGTCTACCACCAGGAGAAGGGGCGCTCCTTCTTCTTGCGGTCCACCTCGCTCCGGATCTTGCGCCGGTAGTCGGCGAGGCGCTGCGGGAGGCGCTGGCGTGCCACCGTGGTCCAGGGGCGCTGCTCGGCACCGGTGCGGAAGCGGCGGAACTGCCGGTAGCCCCACAGCTCGTGGCGGAACTCGCTCTCGAGCATCTTCATCATGATCGCGTCGTCGAGGAAGCCCAGGCCCGGGACCTGGTCCGGGATCAGGTCCTCCGGATTCGCGAAGTACGAGAGTGCCGCCAGCACCTCGGTGCGGGGCGCCTTGGGCAGCTCGTAGTCGGGGTCCTCGAGCATCTGCTTCAGGTCTTCGAGGACCGCCACCGCCTCCTGCACGAAGCTCGGCGTCTTCTTCGCCTGGCGGACCCGGTCGACCAGGTGCTGGACCGCCGCCAGCACCTGGGCGGCGTCCTGGTCGCTCACCTGCTTGCGGGCGTTCCGGAACAGCTTCCGGAAGTAGGCGATGTCGCCCTCGTCGAGGCTGAACGAGATCTTGAAGTGCTGCGACATCGGGGCCTCCGCCGCGTGGCAGGGGACTCTATCAGTAGCGTGCGTGCTCGATCAAGCGCATTGGCAGGCCGCCCCAGGCGCCCTGCCAGCACCGGAGCACCTCCTCGCCGGGGCTGGTTCCCCGCGCAACCACCGCCTCGAGCGGCTCCAGGTAGCCCGTCTCGTCGATGCCCGGCGGCGCCTGCCGGCGCAGCCCCTCGCGCGCGATCGCGACCAGCTCGCGCGCCAGCGGCAGCAGGGGACCGCGGGGCGCCCGGGCCCCGAGGCCGTGCTTCGCCACATCGAGGTGTACGTCGTCACGCTCCACCGGGCTCCAGGGCGCCAGTGCGCCAGCCGCGGCGCGCGCCTCGTCGTCGTAGAGCAGCCCCTTCCAGAGGGCTGGCATCGCGCAGAGCAGGTCGGGGGGCACCGCGTCGGCGTTGCGGATCTCGAGGATGCGCTTGATCCGCACTTCGGGGAAGAGCGTCGTCAGGTGGCGATCCCAGTCGGCGAGCGTGGCGCGCTCGCCCTCGAAGCCCTCGCGCCAGAAACGCCGGAAGCTCATGCCACCCAGCGCGTGATAGACGCCCTCGCGCACGAGGAAGAACATCGGTACGTCGAGGGCCCACTCGGCGTAGCGGCGGTAGCCGAAGTCCGGCTCGAAGGCGACCGGCAGGAGGCCACATCGATCCGGGTCGGTGTCGCGCCAGATCGCCATCCGGCGCGAGACGAAGCCGGCCGGGCGCCCCTCCCACAGGCTCGAGTTCGCGAACAGCGCCGAGGCGATCGGCGTCACGGCGAGCGCCGTGCGCAGCTTCGCGACCAGGTCGGCCTCGTCGCTCCAGTCGTAGCTCGCCTGCACCGAGGCGGTGGCGTGCATCATGTCGAGGGCCAGCCGGCCGCGCGCGGGCAGGTACTGGCGCATGATGCGATAGCGCTCGCGGGGCACGCGGGTGAGCTCGCCGAGCTTGTGGAAGGGATGGCAGCCGAGCCCGAGCCAGGCGATCCCGAGCGGCTCCGAGACGCGGCGCAGGAAGGCCAGGTGCTCCTGGAACTCCGCGCAGACCTCGGCCATCGCATGGAGCGGGCGGCCGTTCTGCTCGAGCTGTGCGCCGGGCTCGAGCGACACGCTGCCGGGCCCGTCGAGGCCCATCGCGTGGCCGTCCTCCTCGATCACGCGCCAGGCGGGCTCGGACGGCTCGCGTGCGATCCGGCGCAGCAGGTCCTCGACCCCGCCCGGGCCGTCGTAGGGCACCGGCTGGACCCCCGGCAGGCGCACGCCGAGCTTCTCGTGCTCGACGCCGAGCCGCCAGCGCGCGCGCGGCTTCTCGCCGCTGCGGAAGTACGCGACCAGGTCGTCGAGCGACCCGATCGGGCGCTCGAGCTCGGCCGAGGCCTCGCGATCGAGCGTCACGGGGTGTCGGCCTCCTCGGGCAGCCACCCCCGCCCGCCGGGCGCAGGCCCGGCCGGGGCGAGGCGTGTGCGCAGGGGCTCGGGCAGCGAGGCGGCCGGCTCGGGTCGGGCCGCCGCGCGGGGGGCGTCGCGCATGGCGCGAAGCGTGGCACACGAGCCGAGCAGCCGGTAGAGGACGCGGGCGGGCGGCACCCCGGGCGGTGCGGCGGCTCAGAGCGCCTCGTCGGTGGCGACCAGGCGCTGCGCCGGCCCGAGCTGGGCCAGGCGCGCGTCACGGACCGTCTCGAAGTCCTGGCGCTGGCGTGCCGCGATGCGGTCGCCGGTGGGGATCCGGGTCGAGGCCGGGTTCACGAACTGGCCGTCGCGGGTGATGCGGAAGCACACGTGCGGGCCGGTCGAGAGCCCGCTCGAGCCGACGTTCCCGATCACCTGCTTCTGCTGGACCATCTGCCCGACGCGCAGCCCGCTGGCGAAGCGCGAGAGGTGGGCGTAATAGGACTCGTAGCCGTCGGCGTGCTGGATCTTCACGAGCCGGCCATAGCCGCCGAGCCAGCCGACGTGCGTCACCCGGCCGCTGGCGACGGCCCAGACCGGGGTGCCGGCGGGGGCGGCGTAGTCGATCCCGGGATGGGGCCGGGTGCGGCGGAGGATCGGGTGGAAGCGGGCCTGCGTGAAGGCGGAGGTGATGCGCGTGTACTTGACCGGCGCCGCCAGGAAGGCCTCCTTCACGGAGCCCCCGTCGGCCCGGTAGTAGCTGCCGACACCCGGAGCCGTCTCGTAGTAGATCGCCTCGTGGGTACGCCCGCCGCTCGTGTAGCGCGCGGCCAGGATCCGCCCCGGACCGACGTAGCGCAGCCCTCCCTCGCCGCCCTCGCGAGCCACGTAGTTGCGCTCGTAGAGGAGCTGGAACTCGTCGCCGGGCCGGGTGCCCTTCGCGAAGTCCACCTCCCAGGCGAAGATGCCGGCGAAGCGCGCCGCCAGCTCCGCGCGCTCGCCGAGATCCCCGATCGCGTCGTGCAGGGTGGTGGCCACGATGCCGGCGAGGCGCGCCTGCTGGCGCACCATGCCGCGCTTGGCGCCGCGCGCCTCGAAGCCGCCGCCGGTGCGCGCCACCAGCTCGTAGTGCTCGTGCGCGGAGACGTCGTAGCGGAACGAGAGCAACGCGCCGCCCTCGGCGCGCTCGAGCCGGTAGCGGTGGCCCGGGCGGGCACGGCGGAAGTCGAAGTGGGGCTTCAGCTCGCGCACGATCACCGCCGCGGTCGAGGCCGCCACACCGTGGCGCGACAGGGCCTCGACCAGGGTGTCGCCTGCCTCCAGGCGGTCCTCGACGACGGGGCTCGGCACGGGCGGAGCGGCCACCTCGCCGAGTCCGCTGGTGGCGGCGAGCGCGCGGGCAGCGGGGTCGTGCGGGGCGGGAGCCAGCGCCGGCGGCGCCGGGGTCGCGAGGGCGCCGAGCGATGCCTCGAGCTCGGCCCGTGCCGTGGCGAAGGCGACGAGCGGAGGGGGCGCGCCGGTCGTGGCCAGCAGGTCGACGACGGGCGGTAGTACGATCGGAGCCGCGGCGGCCGGCGGCATCGCGCTGACCGGAGCCGGCGGCGCCACCGGGGCGGCGGGCGGCGTCCGCGCCAGGGATCCGGCGGCAAGCCAGGCGAGTGCGGCGCCGGCGGCCAGCGCCACGCCGGCCGCCGAGAGACGTCGCGTGCGGCGCTGGGACCGCTGCCGCTGCGTCTCCCGCAACACTTCCTTCAGGACGTCGTCCGACCAGACGTCCAAACAGCCCCTCCTGGCCCGTGAACGTGGGCGCTACTGTTAGCCGATCGGTCGGGACGGCGTCGTACTGTAAGTGACAGGGCGTCATACGCGCGCGTGCTGCGCGCGATCTTCCGGAGAACCCGAATTCACCGCCCCGGCATCGACCAGATCGCTCGTTCGCTCTTGTTGCTGGGGGTGATCGCCCTCGCAACCCCCGCGCATGCCATCTGGCCCTTCGGCCGCGACGACCCGGATTCCGGGGGTGACCTCGGGAGCGCCGCCGCCGCCCTGCTCTCCCGCGCGATCCAGCTCGACACCGTGAACCCGCCCGGGAACGAGCGGCCGCTCGCGGAGCTGCTCGTGAAGGTGGCTTCGCGGGGTGGGCTCGAGGCCCGCCTCCTGCCGACACCGGGTGAGGACGCCGGCCGCAGCCGCGCCGCTGCGTGGGCACGGCTTCCCGGCAGCGGCAAGCGGCGGCCCGTGATCCTGCTCTCCCATCTCGACGTCGTTCCCGCCGACGGCGAGGGCTGGGCGGTCGGCCCGTTCTCGGGGCTCGTGGCCGGCGGCTACGTGGTGGGCCGCGGGGCACTCGACGCGAAGGGCGTCGCGGTCGTGCACCTGCTCGCGATGCTCGAGCTGCGCCGCCGCGGGGTGACGCTCGGGCGCGACGTGATCCTGCTCGCGACGCCGGACGAGGAGGCGGGCGGCCGCGACGGTGCCGGCTGGCTGGTCCGCAGCCATCGCGACCTGCTGGGTGACGCCGAGTACCTGCTCACCGAAGGGGGCGGGATCCTGGTCGGGGAGGGCGGCGAGCCGAACGTGTGGGGCGTCGGGATCGCCGAGAAGGGGCCCTGCTGGGTGCGACTCGTCGCCCGAGGTACGCCGGGGCACGCCTCGACGGCCGGCCCGAGCGGCGCGGTCCCGCGCCTGGTCGCGGCGCTCGAGCGGGTGCGCCGGATGCCGGCGCCGTTGCGGGTGGTGCCGACCGTGGCGGACATGTTCGCCGCGCTCGCGCCGATGGCGCCACCCGAGGACCGGGCCGGCTACGCGGACCTGGCGGACGCGCTGCACCACGATCCGGCCTTCCGGCAGCGCTTCCTCACCGACGGCGCGCGCGCGGCGCTGGTGCGCAACACCGTCAACATCACCGTGCTCGAGGCCGGCTCGCACACCAACGTCGCGCCCGAGGAGGCGCGGGCGGACCTCGACGTGCGGCTGCTCCCGGGCGAGAGCTGCCACGCCTTCCTCGACCAGCTCGCCGCGCAGATCGCCGACCCCGGCATCCAGCTCCAGCCGCTGCTCGCCTTCGAGCCGCTGGCGTCCCCTCCCGACACCGATCTGTTCAGGGCGATCGAGCACGTCGCGCTCGAGATCGACCCGAGCGCGCTGGTGGTGCCCCGGGTGATCGCGGGCTTCACCGACGCGCACTGGTTCCGCGAGCTCGGGATCGTCTCCTACGGCTTCGTCCCGCGCTGGCTGCCGCCCAGCGAAACGCGCGGCATCCACGGCCCCAACGAACGCGTCTCGATCGAGAACCTCGAGCGCGGCATCGACGCGACCGTGCGGATCCTCACCGAGCTGGGCGGCAGGCCCTAGCTGCTTCCCGGGTCCTGCAGCTCCCGGATCGCCTGGTCGAGGGTCGCGAAGAGCGGCTCGATCTGGTCGAGCTCGAGGCAGGAGAAGGCGACCCGGATGTCGGTCGGGCTGGTCGCGACGAGGCCCGTCTGGTGCCGCTCGAGCAGGTGCACCCGCAGCGTCTCGGCGTCGACGCCCTTCACCTTCACGCACATGAAGTAGCCGCTGTTGAAGGGGTAGGGGTCGAAGGTCTCGCGGAAGGCCGGGCGCTGCACCACCTCGTGGACGCGCGCCGCGCGCGCACGCAGGAGCTCCGCCTTCCCCTTGCGCTCGTCGGCGATCGACGCCGTCTCGAGCGCCTTCTCGACCAGCGTCTGCGAGAGCATCGGGCTGTTCGAGAGCGCGCCGCGGATCGCTCCACGCGCCTTGGTGTCGAGCACCTCGCAGACCCGCTCGGCGCTCGCCGGATCGCCGGGGCCGAAGCTCACGAAACCGCAGCGCAGGCCCCAGACGAAGAGCTCCTTGGTGGCGCCGTCGAGCTTCACCGCCAGCAGGTTCGGGTGGCGCCCGACCAGCAGGCCGAAGAGCGACTCGGTCATCGACTCGGCGCCCAGGTGGTAGAAGAGCCCGAAGTAGGCGTCGTCGGTGACCGCCACGATCTTCGTGCCGCGCGCCGCCTGCGCCGCCAGCGCGTCGGCGATGGCGCGCCCTTCGGCGGGGGTCGGCATGTAGCCGGTCGGGTTGTTCGGGAAGTTGAGGAGCACGACGAGCTTGTCGCGACCCCGCGCCTGCTCCTCGAGCGCGCGCGTGAGCCCTGCCACGTCGAAGCCGCCGCCCGCGTAGAAGGGATAGGTGACGATCTCGGCCCCGAGCCGCACCTCGTAGGTGAGCCGGTAGTTGCCCCAGAGCTGGTCGGGGAGCAGCACGCGATCGCCTTCGCCGACGAACAGGTCGCCGACGAGCGCGAGGCCATGGGTCAGGGCGCTGGTCGTGATCGGCAGGCCCCAGACCTTGCCCCGGAGCGACGGGTTCTCGGCGAGGATCTTCTCGCGCCAGCGCTCGCGCAGCGCCGGGCGGCCAGCCGGCGGCGCGTAGTTGTAGGCGTCGTTCGGCGCGATCCCGTCGAGGTGGCGGTGCATCGAGGGCAGGTACATCGGGGCCCCGCCCTCGGTCGCGATCCCGATCGTCGCGTTGAAGCGCGTGCCCTTCTGCTTCGCCTCCGCCGACTGCGAGAGGATGCCCTTCGGGAAGTAGAGCCGGCGCCCGAGCGGCGAGAGCATCGCGAGCACCTCGGGGGCGGCCTGCGCGAGGCGCTCGTTGAGCTCTTGGGCGAGGGGGAGGGTCTTGAACGCCACGGAGGGGCTCCTGGATCTCGGGAGCCGGTCAAGCTACAGCCGGCGATCGAGCACGTCCACGAAGTCCGCGAAGCCGAGCGCGCGCCAGAAGGCCTGGCCGGCGGGGTTGCGCGCCGCCACCCGCACCTCGATCCGGCGCGCGCCGCCCGCGGCGGCCCAGGCCAGTGCCGCGGCGACGAGCGCGCGGCCCGCTCCCCGCCGGCGCGCCGCCGGCGCCACGGCCAGCTCGGTGATCTCGACCCGCGCCCGCTCGCGCGCCGCGGCCGGCGCGGGCCGGCGCTGGGCGGCACAGAAGCCGGCGACGCCCTCCGCACCCTCCCAGACCCACAGGGCGGCCGCGGGATCCTCGAGGATGCGCGCGGCCTCTGCCGGCAGTCCGGCCTCTGCGCCGGCCTCCAGCGCGAAGGCGGGATCGAGCGCCGCGTGCTCCTCGACGAGCGCCGCCCAGAGCGCCGCCACCGCGGCCAGGTCGGCGCGCCGCGCGAGGCGCGCGGCGCCCGTGCTCAAGGCTGGAGCTGCCCGGTCTCGAGCATGCGCTGCACCTCGGCGACGCTCTTGCCGTCGTCGAGGAGCGCCCGCTCGATCTTGCGCGTGAGGCTCTCGACCTGCGGCGCGAGCACGCGGGGGTCCTCGCCCTGGGCGCGGATCGCGGACTCGACGTTCTCGCGGATCGTCTGGCGCGCCTGGGCGCGATCGACCGGTGCGCCGGCGCCCTCGCCGAGCTGGACCTGCGCCGCAAAGGCGGCCGCCACCTCCTCCTGGCTCACGACGCCCTGCTGCACCGCGCGGTCGAGCAGGACCTTGCGCTGGCGCTCGGACTGGTCGCTGCTGCCGACCGCCGACGCCTCGCCGGAGCGGATCATGCGGAAGCGTCCCACGCGGGTGCCGTCGCGCTCGAAGCGGCCCGTGATCTCGGAGCCGTCTGGCGCGACCTGCTCGGCGCGGTACTCGGTGCGGCCCTCCATGGCCTCGGCGCTCGCGCCACCGAGCGAGTCCTCGCGCACGAAGACGGGAAGCCCGCCGGGATCCTCGATCGTCCAGTCCTCGGTGTAGGAGATCACCGAGGCGCCGCCGGCCGCGAGCGCGCTCGCGCCCGAGGCGAGCGTGCCGCCCTCGCCCGGGCGCAGGGTCTTGGTCTTCACGCCGCGGGCGCTGTTCACGGCGAGCCCGTCGCGGATGTCCGCGAGCTGCGCCGGGCTCGGCTCCCAGGCCGCCACCACGCGCGCCGCGCGGTTCCCGCCGAGCCCCTCGAAGCGCCCGGCCTCGTCCTCGAAGACGACGATCGAGTACTCGGTCCACTCGAGCGCGTCGCCCGCGCGCTGCAGGCGCCAGACGCGGTCGTCCCAGCGCCAGGCCTCCGGCTTGCTCGACCCGGCGTCCTGGTAGTGCACGAGCACGTACCAGGTGCCCGCGAGGTCGAGGGCGGCAGCCGGCGTGGCGGCCGCCAGCAGGGCGGCGGCCAGCGCCGCGGCGAGCCCGGAACGCCTCATCAGATGCTCCGCTCGACGTCGGGGAAGCTGCGCCAGACGGGCACGCCGCAGAAGTGGCTGCCCTCGGTGCAGCGCGGCCTGGCGAGGCCGTCGCGCACGAAGCACGGAGGCCCCACGTGGCGCACCAGCTCGGGGTGCAGCGCGCGCACCTGGGCCAGCTCGTCCAGCGAGGCCTCGTAGATCTCGCGCTGCGCGTTGAAGCAGGTGCGCATCGTCCACTTGTGGAGCAGGTGCAGGAGCGAGCCCGACTCCTCGAAGCGCACCGCCAGCGCGTTGGGCAGCACGTAGAGCGCGAGCTCCGGCGTGGCGCCGAGCGCCAGGAGCCGCGCCCGGGCGTCCCAGGCTGCCTCCACCGCCTCGACGAAGAGCGCGTGGCAGCCCGGGTCACCGCGGATCAGCTCCGGCTCGACGACGTCGACGGCGGCCGGCACCGTGCGCGAGAGCAGCGGCCGCGACCCCGGCACCATCCGGTGGCGCTGGTCCTGCGAGTCGGCCGTGTGCGAGAGCTTCTTGCGGAAGGTGTAGTGCGCGTGCTCGAGCGCGCGCATCACGGGGGCGTGGGTCGAGACGTTCAGGGTGTCGAGCCGGTACGGGTTGCGCGCCGGGTCGAGGGCCAGCGCCAGGGCCTCGGGGTCCGACAGCTCGGGACGGCCCAGCACGTGGCGCACGGCCTCGGCCACCACCTGCGGCGCGCGGGCGCCCCAGTCGACGAGCAGCGAGCGGCGCCCGCCGAGCGCGGCGTCGAAGGCGGCGGCCGCGGCGGCGTCGCCGACGCGCGCCGGCGCCGTCCGGCTCTCGACCACCTCGTCGCCGGCGCGCGGGGGGTCGCCCACCTCCGAGAAGAAGGCCGGGTCGACGCGCTCCACCAGGGCGACCATGCGGCCCACCACGTCGCGCGCCTCGTCGGGCGCGTCGCTGGCGGCGGCCATCCGGCGCAGGCGGTGCAGCACCAGCCCCGAGACCGTGTAGACCATCGCCGTGTGGCAGGCGATCGGGATCACGTAGCGGGCGGTCTCGATCGCCTTCTTCTCGGCCTCGCGGGCGACGTCGCGCGCGAAGGCCGTCTGTTTGCGCCGGTCGAGGCGCCAGAGCCCCGACAGGATCCCGCGCGTCACCGGGACCAGCCGCTGCGTCAGCTCGCGGTACGCCTGCCAGGCGCGCTCGATGGCGCCCACGTAGAGCTCGCGCGCCTCGCCGCGCAGGGCGGGCGGGACGTGCGCGCGCGGCTCGTCGAGGCGCACGTAGCGCTGGCTCTGCTGCTCGGTGTTGTAGAAGGGAAAGGCGTGCAGGAAGCACCAGACGAGCTGGCGCGACACCCCCGAGAGCGAGAACTCGAAGGTTGCGTGCTGGTACACCGTGTGGTGTCCGCCCTGGAAGGTGAGCGGGCCGATCTGGCGGCGCTGGCGGGCCGTGACCTCGCCGGCCTCGATGACGCGCGGCGAGTAGCAGGTGCGGGCGGCGGCGATCGCGTCGTCGTAGGGGCGCTCGAACCCGTTGCGGAGCCGGACCTCCGGGCCACCGTCGCGGACGGACGGGGCCGGATCCGCGCCGGAGCCGAGGACTTCGCTCGCGCCGTGGAGTGCCGCCATGGGGTTGGCGCCTACTCTGGCAGAGCCCCCCACCCCCAGCAAGGAAGCTCCCGCGCGCTTCCCACTTTGGACAGCTCCCTGCCTCCGCGCGCGCAGCGAGCCCGGGGCCGGGCACGGCGCGACGGTCGCCGGCCGGAACCGACTTCCGCCGGGCGCGACAGACCTTGGGCGAGGCACTGCACCCGAGCTGCGGATCGCGCACTCCCGCGCCACCCTTGGCACGCGGCTTGCCCCGGCCCCGAGGCGAGCGCTGCGCTCGCGGATCGTCTGTTGCGGAGAATGCGGAAGTGGCGGCGAGGCTGTGGATCGTGCACCGCGACCCCCGGTGGCGCGAGGCGCTGCGGCGACTCGTGGGCGGCACGCCGCTCGTCGCCGACCCGGGGGAGGCAGGCGCGCTCGCCAGCGAGCCCGCTCCGCGGGCCGTGCTGCTCGGCGCCAGCGGCGACTTCGAGGTCGAGCTCGCCTGGGCGTACGGCGCCGCCGCGCGCCTGGCCGGCGAGTCCGCGCGGCGCGGCGGGCCGGGTCCCTCCTGGCTGATCCTGGCCGAGCCGCGCGACGTCGCGGAGGCGCGCCGCCTCTTCGACGCGCTCCCAGCCGAGGTCGTCACGGTCACCAGCGACGCGCGCGAGCTGCGCGAGCGGCTGCGCGCGGCGCTCGCGCGGCGCGGCGCCGCCGCGCTCTCCGAACGGAGCCGGCGCGAGGCGCTCGCGGCGCGCTTCGAGCGCTGGCTCGGGGACCTCGACGAGAGCGCGCTGCTCGCCGCGATCGACCCCGCCCGCCGCCAGCTCCCGCTCCTGGTACGCGGCGAGGGCGGCACCGGGCGGGGACTCCTGGCCCGGACCCTGCACCTCCAGGCGGGCCTCGGCGGCGCGTCGCCCGGCGCCTTCGCAAGCGTCACGGGCGCGCACGGGCTCGAGCCCGCCGCGTTGCTCGCCGGCCTGGTGCCGGAGTCGCCGGGGCCGGCGGGTGTGCTCACCGTCTGCGTCGAGGCGGCCGACGCGCTCGATCCCACGGCCCAGCACCGGCTCGCCGGCTGGATCGAGGACGGCCCGCCGCCCGGGGCGCTGCCGGCCGCCGCCGTGCGCTGGATGGCAACCGCCGGCGACCCGGCCGTGGAGGACCGGCTCGAGCCCGCCCTCGCGAGCGCACTCGCGGGACTCGTCGTGCGCATCCCGCCCCTGCGCGAGCGGCCCGCCGCGATCGACCGCATCGCGGCCGGGACGCTTCGGGCCTGGGGCGCCCTGCGCCCCGCCGGCCGGCCGGTCCCGCGCTTCGCCGACGACGCGCTCGCGGTGCTCCACGCCCACGCGTGGCCCGGCAACGCCCGCGAGCTCGAAGCCGTCGTCCGCCGGACGCTCGCCACCGCCTCCCGCGACCCGATCCCCGCCAGCGAGCTCGTCTTCGAGTCGCTCGGCGAGGCCTGCGCGAGCGAGTCGCAGCCGCCGGCACCGGCACCGGCAGCCGGAGCGACCCCGCAGCAAGCGAGCCCAGCGAGCGCGCAGCGAGCCGCAGGCGAGCGAAGTCATGAGGACGCCAGCGCGCCGGCGACGAGTGCGAGCGCCGGTGCTCGCGCGCCCTTGGTCACCTCCGAGCCCCTCGCGGCCGCCCCTCCTTCCGACCCCGCGCCCATCCGCCGCCTCGCCGCCGCCGTCGCCCACGAGGTGGGCAACCCGCTCGTCGGCATCCGCACCTTCGCGCAGATGCTGCCGGGCCGCTTCGACGACCCCGAGTTCCGCGCCCAGTTCGCCGAGCGCGTCGAGGCCGACACGCGGCGCATCGAGGCGGTGGTGGAGACGCTCGCGCGGCTCGGCTGGCTGCCGGCGCCCGCGCGCGAGCCGGTCGACGTGTCGGCGCTGCTCGCCCGCCTGCTCCAGCTCCAGACCGCGCGCGTCCAGGAGCACCGCCTGGTGGTGCTCGAGGAGCTCGACCGCGAGCACCCGCTCGCGCTCGGGGATCTCGAGCAGCTTCGCTTCGCGCTCGGCCTGCTGCTCGAGGAGACGCTCGCCTCCCTGCCCGACCAGGGGGACCTCTACCTCGGGACGCGCCACCACGGCGGCGAGGGCACGGGCGCCGCCCGGCTCCGCGTGCTCCTGCGCTCGCGCGGCGCGGGCACGACGCCGGACCTCGCGCTGCGGATGAGCGAGAACACGCTCGCGGTGGCGGTGGTCGAGGCGGTCGTGCGGGCCCATCGCGGCTCGTTCGCCGTCGAGCCCGGAGAGCCCGGCGAGACGCTCGTGCTGATCGAGCTTCCCGCGCCCTGACCCCCCGGACGCGGCGCGGTACCTTGCGCCGCCATGGGACGGGTGCTGGTGGTGGACGACGAGCGCGGCGTCCAGGAGTCGCTGCGCCTCCTGCTGAAGGAGGAGCACGAGGTCGCCACGGCCGGCAGCGTCGAGGAGGGGCTGCGGGCCCTCGACGCGGGCGGCGTCGACGTGATCCTCCTCGATCTCGTGATGCCCGGCCGCAGCGGCCTCGACATGCTGCGCGAGCTGGCCGAGCGCGGCGACAGCCCGCCGGTGGTGGTGGTCTCGGCGACCCGGGCGGTCGCGGCCGCCGTCGAGGCGATGAAGCTCGGCGCCGCGGACTTCGTGACCAAGCCCTTCGAGGTCGAGGCGCTGCGCATCAAGGTGCGCCAGATCCTGGAGCACCGGGCGCTCGAGCAGGAGGTCGTGCGCCTGCGCGACGAGGTGGCGGGCCGCGCGCGGCTCGGGCGGCTGATCGGGCGCAGCGAGGCGATGCGGCTCGTGTACCGCAGCATCGAGCGGCTGGCGGAGTCGCGCTCGAACGTGCTGATCAGCGGCGAGAGCGGCACCGGCAAGGAGCTCGTGGCACGCGCGGTCCACGAGCTCGGGCCGCGCCGCGAGGCGCCCTTCGTCGTCGTGAACTGCGCGGCGATCCCGGACACGCTGCTCGAGAGCGAGCTGTTCGGGCACGAGAAGGGCGCCTTCACGGACGCGCGCGAGCGGCGCATCGGCCGCTTCGAGGCCGCCCACGGCGGGACGCTCTTCCTCGACGAGATCGGCGAGCTGCCGCTCGCGGTGCAGGCGAAGCTCCTGCGCGCGCTCCAGGACCGCACGATCGACCGCGTGGGCTCGACCCAGCCGATCCCCGTGGACGTGCGGGTGGTGGCGGCGACCAACCGCGATCTCGAGCAGGAGGTGGCCGCCGGGCGCTTCCGCTCCGATCTCTACTACCGGATCCACGTGGTGCCGATCGTGCTGCCCCCCCTGCGCGAGCGGCGCGAGGACATCCGACTGCTCGCCGAGACCTTCCTGGCCCGGGTGCGCGCGGACGCGGGCCGTGGCCCCGCGCGCATCGCGCCGGCTGCGCTTGCCGCGCTCGAGCGCCACGCGTGGCCCGGCAACGTGCGCGAACTCGAGAACGCGATCGAGCGCGCGGTGGCGCTCGCCGACGGGGAGGCGCTCGGGTTCGCGGATCTGCCCCAGGAGATCCAGCAGGCAGCCCGCGGGGACGTCCTGCGCGAGGAAGTCCGGGCCGGACGCCTCGACCTGCCCGCAGCCGTCGCCCGCTTCGAGACCGAGCTGATCCGGGAGGCCCTGACGCGAACCGGAGGAAACCAGACCCGCGCTGCCGAGCTGCTCGGCCTCACGCGCCGGGTCCTGAAGCTCAAGATGGACGCCTACGCGATCGGCGGGGACTGAACGGACCGGGACCCGTGTTCGGTCTGGAACGCCGTCTCTTTCCCATCGGAACCGCGGACTTGGGTGCGCCGGCAGCAAGTGGCTGTTCCTGGCGGAACGATTCCCGAACGCCGCGTCAGCCCCGGTGGCCTCATGGAAATCCCTTCTACTCCAGTGGGTTGACCTTTCTCCTGCACATCCTTCCGAGGTTGGCACGGCGCTTGCGGAAACCCCGCCGGGTCGCACGCGAGGCCAACCCCGGAGGCTCCCCGTGTCCGATCGGAGCAAGCACCGAGCCACCGTCCTGGTGGTGGACGACGAACGCGGTCCGCGCGAGTCGCTCCGCATGATCCTGTCGCCGGCGTACCGCGTGCTCGCGGTCGGCAGCGGCGCCGAGGCCGTCGAGGCGCTGCGCGCGACGCCGGTCGACGTCGTGACCCTCGACCTGGCGATGCCCGGCCTGCGGGGCGCGGAGCTGATGCGCAAGCTCCGCGGCGAGTTCCCCGACGTCGAGCTGATCGTGATCACCGGGCAGGGAAGCATCGAGTCCGCGACCGAGGGCATCCGCTGGGGAGTCGCGGACTATCTCCAGAAGCCCTTCGACGTGATGCAGGTGAGCACGGCCGTCCAGCGTGCCCTCAGCCGCCGGCGCGGGCGGACCCGCCTGGTGCAGTTCCTGGAGGATCTCGGCGACCTGGTCGGCCGTGACGCCGACGTGCGGAGCATCCTCGAGCGGGTGGAGGGGAGCGCGGATCTGCGCGGGCGGCTCGGCGAGCTGCTGGCCAGGCAGGTCACCGAGCTGCCGCCCGCGGACAGCTTCGACGCGGACCGCGTGCTGCCCTTCTTCGAGCGCCTCGCCCAGACCGTGGAGGGACAGGATCCCTACCGGCGCGGCCACGGCAGGCGCGTCGCGTTCTTTGCGACCCTGCTCGCAGATCGCCTCGGCCTCCCCGACGAGCAGAAGCGGGCGACCCGCGTCGCGGCCTTCCTGCACGACGTCGGCAAGATCGGCGTGCCCACCGACCTGCTCGTGCGCCGCGGCGAGCTCTCCGAGATGGAACGCCGCATCGTCGAGCAGCATCCCGAGATCGGGGGCCGCCTGCTCGAGCCGCTCGGGCTCGGCGAGGGCGTCGTCGCGGCGGTCCGGTCCCACCACGAGCGCTGGGACGGCTGCGGCTATCCCGACGGCAAGGCCGGCGAGGCGATCCCGCTCGGCGCCCGCATCGTCCAGGTGGCCGACGCCTTCGACGCGATGACGAGCGACCGCCCCTGGCGCCGAGCGCGCACGCAGGGCGCCGCGCTCGCCGAGCTGCGCCAGGAGGCGGGCCGCCAGTTCGATCCGGCGCTCGCGAAGGAGCTCACGGCGCTCGTCGAGAGCGGCGCGTGCGACACCGACCTCGAGCTGGTGGCGGTCGCGGTCGGAGCCGCAGCCGCCGGGACGCGATCTTCGGCCGGACCGTCGGCGCTGCGGAACGCATGGTGAGCAGAGGGGGGCAACCGATGCGCGGAGCAGGGGGTCAGCTCGCGTTCGATTTCGGGGGGAGCGCGGGCACGGGAGGGTCGTGGACCGTTCGCAGGGTGCGGCGGGACGCGACCGTGCGACTGGTGGAGTACGCTCCGTTCCCGCGGGTCCATCGCGACCAGCAGTGGCGGCACGGCTTCACCCTCGATCTATCGCCGCGGGGCCTGTGTGTCCGGGCGAAGGTCGTCGCGCCCATCGGCTCCCTGCTCCGCATCATCGTCCGCAGCGTCGACGGGCGGCCGTCCCTCGACGCGGTGGCCCGCGTGGCGTGGATCGCGCACGCGCCGGGCGCGCACCCGCGCATGGGCCTCGAGATCGTGGCCGCGCGCGACCGCCGGCCGATCACGGTACCGGCCGCGGACGGGGGTGCGTTGATCACGGGGGGGCCCGTCGCCCTGGCTTCCTGACCCCTGCCTGCCGTCCGTCGAGGCGACCGCTAATTTGCCGCCATGTTCGGCATCGGGATGACGGAGCTGCTCGTGATCCTCGTCGTGGCCCTGATCGTCTTCGGGCCGACCAAGCTGCCGGAGCTGGCGCGCTCCCTCGGGCGCGCCATGCACGAGTTCCGGCGCGCCTCGAACGACCTGCGCGCGAGCTTCAACGAGGCGATCGAGCCGCCCCCGCCCCCGCGCCCGGAGCCGCCCCACCCGGCGTCGGCGATCCCGCCCCCGGCGGCCGCCCCCGCCCCGCTCGACCAGCCCGCGGCCGAGGCAGGGCCTGCCGGGCAGGCGGCTCCGCCGCCGTCCTCCTCGCCCGCGAATGGATGAGACCCGGCTCCCGCTGACCGAGCACCTGGCCGAGCTGCGGCGGCGGATCGTGCGCGCGCTGCTCTTCTGGGTGGCCGGGACGGGGGTCGCCTGGTGGTTCCGGGAGGCGATCTTCCGCGAGCTCCTGCGGCCCGCCGTCGCGGCGCTCGCGCGCGAGGGCGGCCACCTCCAGGCGATCGCGCCCGGCGAGATCTTCTTCACCTACCTGAAGGGCGCCGCCCTGGCCGGCTTCGTGCTGGCGCTCCCCGGCGTGCTCTGGCAGGTGTGGGCCTTCATCGCGCCCGGCCTCTACCCGGGCGAGAAGAAGCTCGCGGTGCCCTTCGTCCTGACCTCGACGCTGCTCTTCGTGGCGGGTGCCTTCTTCGGCCACCGGTTCGTGTTCCCGGCGATGTTCACCTTCCTCGGCGAGTTCGAGAGCGAGTTCGTGCAGGCGGCCTGGAGCATGCGCGAGGTGTGGTCGATGACGACCAGCATGTTCCTCGCCTTCGGCGTCGCCTTCCAGCTCCCCGTCGTGGTCTTCTTCCTGGCCAGCGCCGGCATCCTCACGGTGCGCCAGCTCCTCCGCTACTTCCCCTACGCGATCCTGATCAACTTCGTGATCGGCGCCGTGCTCACCCCGTCGCCCGACTGGGTGAGCCAGAGCATGCTCGCCGTCCCGATGTGCGTGCTCTACCTGCTCGGGGTCGGCGTCGCCTGGCTCTTCGGCGGCAAGCGCGCGCGCGGCACGTCCGGCGAGAAGCCGGACGCGGGAGCCGTGGCGCGGGTCTGAAGGCGGCCGGTGGCCGGCGGCTGCTCAGGGGCTCGCGTCTGCCGCGGGCGGTCCGGGGCCGGCGGGCGGCTCGACCACGAAGAGGAGCGCCCCGCTCTCGACGGTCTGGCCCTCGGCGACGCCGATCTCGGTCACGGTGCCGTCGACCGGCGACTTGATCTCGTTCTCCATCTTCATCGCCTCGAGGATCACGACGCCCTGTCCCTCCTGCACGCTCGCACCGACCGGCGCCGAGATCTTCACGACCTTGCCGGGCATCTCGGCCTCGACCCGCTGCGGGCCGCTGACCGCCGCCTTGCCCGTCGCCGCCAGGAGGCGCGAGCGCTCGTCGAAGGCCTGGAGGTGGAGGAGCTGGCCGCCGACGAGCACGTCGAAGCCGTGCGCGCCGGTCTCGTCGATGATCACCTCGAACTGCCGGCCGTCCTCGAGGATCGAGAAGATCGTCTTGCCGCTGCGGGCTGCGTCGACCTGGACGGTGCGGCCGTCGAGCGTCACCTCGTAGGCGTTCTCGCCGAGCTCCCGGAGCTCGACGCTGTGGGTCTCGCCGCCCTTCTCCGAGACCTCGTACTTCACCGGAGGCTCCCCCGCATCTGGCTGCGGCGCCCGAAGCTCTTCCAGGGATCGGCGCCGGCCGCGGCCCCCGTCGTGGCGGCCGTGGCCGCGCGCGCCTTGTCGCGCTGGTAGGCCGCGATCGCCGCCATCATCACGGCGACGCGCCGCGCCTCCTTCGCGTCCTCGCCGAGCGGGCGCGGGTCGCCCTTGCCGCCGGCCAGGTGCTGGTCGATGAAGCCGGTGTCGTAGCGACCGGCCAGGAACACCGGGTGCTCGACCACCTTCTGGTGGAAGGGGATCGAGGTCTTGATGCCCTTCACGACGAACTCGCGCAGCGCGCGGCGCAGCCGTTCGATCGCCTCCTGGCGGTCGCGGCCCCAGACCACGAGCTTCGCGACCATCGGGTCGTAGAAGACCGTGACGCGCGCGCCCTGGTAGACCCCGCTGTCCACGCGGATCCCGGGCCCCGCCGCCGGCCGGTACACGGCGATCTCGCCCGGCGAGGGCACGAAGTTGTTGTCGGGGTCCTCGGCGTAGACGCGCGCCTCGATCGAGTGGCCGCTGATCGCGAGGTCCGCCTGCGCGAAGGGCAGCTTCTCGCCGGCGGCCACCCGGATCATCGTCTTCACGATGTCGACGCCCGTGATCATCTCGGTGATCGCGTGCTCCACCTGCACGCGCGTGTTCATCTCGAGGAAGTAGAAGCGGTCGTGCTTGTCGACCAGGAACTCACAGGTGCCGGCGCCGACGTAGTTCACGGCCTTGGCGGCGGCAACGGCTGCCGCGCCCATCTCCGCGCGCAGCTCGGGGCTGATCCGGTTGCCCGGCGCCTCCTCGATCACCTTCTGGTGGCGGCGCTGGATCGAACACTCGCGCTCGAAGAGATGGACGGCGTTGCCGTGGGCGTCGGCCAGGATCTGGATCTCGATGTGGCGCGGCTCCTCGACGAACTTCTCGACGTAGAGCGAGTCGTCGCCGAAGGAGCTCTTCGCCTCGGAGCGGGCGCGCGCGACGGCGCCGGCCAGCTCCTTCTCGGCCTTCACGAGCCGCATCCCCTTGCCGCCGCCGCCGGCCGCGGCCTTGATCATCACGGGCAGGCCGATCTTCTCGACCCAGACCGCCAGCTGCTCGTCGCTGAGCCGCTCGGTCGTGCCCGGCACGATCGGAACGCGCGCCTTCTCCATGGTCTGGCGGGCGGTGACCTTGTCGCCCATCGAGCGCATCACCGCGCCGCGCGGGCCGATGAAGACCACGCCCTCCTGTTCGCACAGGTCGGCGAACTCGCCGCGCTCGGAGAGGAAGCCGTAACCGGGATGGATCGCCTCGGCGCCGGCCTGCTTCGCGACCGCGACGATGCGCTCGCCGATCAGGTAGGACTCGCGGGCCGGGGGCGGGCCGATCGGGTAGGCCTCGTCGGCGAAGCGCACGTGGAGCGCGTCGCGGTCGACGTCCGAGAAGACGGCGACGGTCTTGATGCCCATCTCGCGGCAGGCGCGCATCACGCGCACGGCGATCTCGCCGCGGTTGGCGATCAGCACCTTCTGGAACATGCGGGCCCTCTCAGAGCGGGATGTTGCCGTGCTTCTTGGGCGGGTTCTGGTCGCGCTTGCTGGCGAGCATCTCGAGCGAACGGATGATCTTGATCCGCGTCTCCTCGGGCTTGATCACCTCGTCGATGTAGCCGAGCTCGGCGGCCTTGAACGGGTTCGCGAAGGTCTCGCGGTAGTCCGCCTCGAGCTCGACCCGGCGCGCCGCCGGGTCCTGCGCGTCCTGCAGCTCCTTGCGAAACACGATGCTGACGGCGCCGTCGGGCCCCATGACGGCGATCTCGGCGGAGGGGAAGGCGAAGTTCACGTCGGCGCGCGTGTGCTTCGAGCTCATGACCACGTACGCCCCCCCGTAGGCCTTGCGCGTGATCACCGTGACGCGCGGCACGGTGGCCTCGCAGAAGGCGTAGAGCAGCTTGGAGCCGTGCGTGATGATGCCGCCGTGCTCCTGGTCGACGCCGGGCAGGAAGCCGGGCACGTCCACGAAGGTGATGATCGGCAGGTTGAAGGCGTCGCAGAAGCGCACGAAGCGCGCCGCCTTGCGCGAGGAGTCGATGTCGAGGACCCCCGCGCGGTGCGCCGGCTGGTTGGCCACGATCCCGACCGAGCGCCCCCCGAAGCGCCCGAAGCCCACCACGATGCTCTTGCCGAAGAGCGGGTGCACCTCGAGGAAGTCGGCCCCGTCCACGACGAGCTTGATCAGCTCCTTCATGTCGTAGGGCTTGTTCGGGTTGTCCGGGATGATGTTGCGGAGCGCCGGCTCCTGGCGGTCGGCCGGGTCCTCGGTCGGGACGAAGGGGGGGTCCTCGAGGTTGTTCTGCGGGACGAAGGAGAGCAGGTTGCGGATCAGCGCGATGCACTCCTCCTCGCTGTTCACCGCGAAGTCGGCGACGCCGCTCTTCGAGGCGTGCGCGAGCGCGCCGCCCAGCTCCTCGGCCGACACCTCCTCGTGCGTCACCGTCTTGATCACGTCCGGCCCGGTGATGAACATGTTGGAGGTGTTCTTCACCATCAGGATGAAGTCGGTCATGATCGGGCTGTAGACGGCGCCGCCGGCACAGGGGCCCATGATCGCCGAGATCTGCGGGATCACGCCCGAGGCCAGCACGTTGCGCGTGAAGACCTCGCCGTAGCCGCCCAGCGACACGACGCCTTCCTGGATGCGCGCGCCGGCGCCGTCGTTGAGCCCGACGAAGGGCGCGCCGGCCTTCATGGCGAGGTCCATCACCTTGCAGATCTTCTCGGCAAAGGCGCCCGACAGGCTGCCGCCGAAGACGGTGAAGTCCTGCGCGAACAGGAACACCAGCCGGCCGCCGACCTTGCCGTAGCCCGTCACCACGCCGTCGCCGGGGATCTTCTGCTCCTGCATCCCGAAGTCGGTGCAGCGATGGACCACGAAGCGGTCGGTCTCGACGAAGGTGCCGGGATCCAGCAGCAGCTCGATGCGCTCGCGGGCGGTCAGCTTGCCGGCCGCGTGCTGGCGCTGGATGCGCTCCTCGCCACCGCCCAGCGTCGCGCGAGCGTTCAGCTCCTCGAGCCTCTTGAGGTTGGAGTCGATCGACATGTGCGGTTTCGCCCTCGGCTCAGAGGCGGGAGATCTCCGCCACCCTGGCCTCGAGGGATCGGCGGTACTCGTCGGCGTCGCACGCGAGACGGGCGACCCCGGTCTCGACGGCCGCCTTCGCGACGGCCGGCGCGACGTGCAGCAGGACGCGCGGGTCGAAGGGCTTCGGGATGATGTAGGTGGAGGAGAACTCGAAGCGCTCGCCCGGATAGGCCTTGCGCACCACCTCGGGGATGCCCTCGCTCTCGCCGAGCCGCGTGAGCGCCGCCAGCGCGCGCACGGCGGCCTGCTTCATCGCCTCGTTGATCTTGCGCGCGCGCACGTCGAGCGCACCGCGGAAGATGAAGGGGAAGCCGAGCACGTTGTTCACCTGGTTCGGGAAGTCCGAGCGCCCGGTCGCCACGATGGCATCGCTGCGCACCGAGGCAACCTCGTCCGGGGTGATCTCCGGGTCCGGATTCGCCATCGCGAAGATGATCGGCTTGGGCCCCATCGCCTTCACCATCTCGGGCGTCACGAGGCCCGCGGACGAGAGGCCCACGAAGACGTCGCAGCCCTTCATCGCGTCGGCCAGCGTGCGCAGCTCGCTGCGCCGGCTGAACTCCTGCTTGTAGACGTTGAGGTCGGACCGGCCGTCGTGCAGCACCCCCTTCGAGTCGCACATCAGGATGTGCTCTTCCTTGACGCCGAGGTCCTTGTAGAGCTTGGCGCAGGCGATCGCGGAGGCGCCGGCGCCCGAGAACACGACGCTGACCTCGCTGATCTTCTTGCCGACCAGCTCGACGGCGTTCAGCAGCGCGGCGCCCGAGATGATCGCGGTGCCGTGCTGATCGTCGTGGAAGACCGGGATGTCGAGGGTGTCCACCAGCACGCGCTCGATCTCGAAGCACTCCGGCGCGCGGATGTCCTCGAGGTTGATGCCGCCGAAGGTGGGCGCGATCAGCTGGCAGACCTCGATCACCTTGGTCGGGTCCTCGCTCGCGACCTCGATGTCGAAGACGTCGACGTCGGCGAAGCGCTTGAACAGGACCCCCTTGCCCTCCATGACCGGCTTGCCCGCCAGCGCCCCGAGGTTGCCGAGGCCCAGGACCGCCGTGCCGTTGCTGACGACGGCCACCAGGTTGCCCTTGGCGGTGTACTGGAAGGCGGCCTCCGGGTCCCTCGCGATCTCGCGGCAGGGCTCGGCGACCCCTGGGCTGTAGGCGAGGGAGAGATCGTCGGAGGTCACCGTTGGCTTGGTCGGGACGACCTTGATCTTCCCGGGGCGGCCATGGGCGTGGTAGTCGAGCGCTCTCTTCTTCACGACGAGGGACCCGCCTTGGGTTGGGGAGGGGTTCTCGGGCTTGGGAGGCGGCGCAGGATATCAGATCGCTCGGCGCGCCGTCGAGGACGCTTTCCGCCGCAGGGACGCGAACTTGCACACCGCCGACCAGGTCCGTCGCCCCCGCCGGGAGCTACTCCTTCAAGAGCTCGCGCGCGATCACCAGGCGCTGGATCTGGTTGGTGCCCTCGTAGATCTGCATGAGCTTCGCGTCGCGCATCAGCTTCTCGACCGGGTACTCCTTCGTATAGCCGTTGCCGCCGAAGACCTGGACCGCGTCCGTCGTGACCCGCATCGCGACGTCGGTGGCGAAGCACTTCGCGAAGGAGGACTGCTTCGAGGCGCGCAGCCCGTGGTCCACCATCCAGGCGCTCTGGAGGGTGAGCAGGCGCCCGGCATCGACGTCCTTGGCCATGTCCGCCAGCAGGAACTGGACCGCCTGGAAGCTCCCGATCGGGAAGCCGAAGGCCTTGCGCTCCTGCGCGTAGGCGACCGACTCCTCGAGGGCGCGACGGGCGATCCCCGTGGCCAGGGCGCCGATCAGGGGGCGGGTGCGATCGAGGGTCTGCATCGCGATCTTGAAGCCCTCGCCCTCCTGGCCGAGCCGGTCCGCGGCCGGGACGCGCACGCCGTCGAAATGGACCACGCGGGTGTCGCTCGCCCGCTGGCCCATCTTGTCCTCCTTCTTCCCGGCCGAGAGGCCGGCGGCCCCCTTCGGCACCACGAAGGCGCAGACACCCTTGTGCCGGCTCGCGCGGTCGAGGGTGGCGAAGACGGTGAAGACCTCCGCCTCCCCGCCGTTCGTGATCCAGCACTTGGTGCCGTCGAGCACGTAGTGGTCGCCGTCGCGCACGGCCAGGAGCTGCATGCCGGCGACGTCGGAGCCGGCCTCCGGCTCCGAGAGGCAGAACGAGACGAGCTGGAAGCGGCTCGCGCAGGGGGCGAGCCAGCGCTCCTTCTGCTCCTCGCTGCCCGCCACCACGATCGGGGTGAGCCCGAGGTCGTTGCACATCATCGAGGTCGCCATGCCCGCGCAGCCCCACGCGAGCTCCTCGACGACGAGGCACTGGTCGAGGATGGGAAGGCCGACGCCCCCGTGCGCTTCGGGAATGCAGGTCCCGACCAGGCCCAGGTCCCACGCCTTGCGGATGATCTCCCTCGGGAACTCCCCGGTCTGGTCGTGGTGGGCCGCGGCCGGCGCGATCTCGTCCCGCGCGAAGCGCCGCGCCGTCGCCTGCAGGGCCTGCTGCTCGTCGCTGAGCGAGAAGTCCAAACCGGTCGCCCCCGCGCTGTGCGCCACCGCTCGGATCGGCTCCGGATCCTTGCGACCTGGAGTCGGATTCCACTCGTGGGATGGCGCGTGACGGAGGCGAACGTAGCGGACTAGATCCCGGCGCCGAGCTGCTTCGAGAGTCCGTTCGCGGCGACGACGACGGCGGGCGCGAGGCGGCCCTCGAGCAGGTCGCGGTCGAGGCGGAAGGACGGGCCCGACAGGGAGAGCGCCCCGACGGCACGGCCAGCCGCGTCGATCACGGGTGCCGCCACGCAGGCCAGTCCCGGGCTCGACTCCTCGAGATCGAGCGCCCAGCCCTGTGCCGCCACGCAATGCAGGTGCTCGAGGAGCTTGTCGCGGTCCACGATCGTCTCGGGCGTGAAGGAGTCCACGCCCCGCGCGATGACCTCGCGGTCGTAGCTCTCGAGCGTGCCGGCGGGGCCGCAGCCGAGCAGCACCTTGCCGAGCGCCGTGCTGTGGCCCGGCATGCGCATCCCGGTGCGCACGCCGCTCACCAGCAGGCCCGGGGCCTGCTCGCCGTCGAGGTGCACGACCTCGAAGCCCCGCAGGACGCCCAGGTGCACGGTCTCGCCGGTCTCGCGAGCGAGCCCCTCGAGGGCCGGGCGGCCCCAGCGGGTGAGCCCGTGGGTGCGCGCGTAGTTGCGCGCCAGGCGGAGGCAGGCCGCGCCCAGCCGGTAGCGCTCGCTGTCCGCGCTCTGCTCGACCCAGCCCTTGTCCTCGAGCGTCGCGAGCAGGCGGAAGACGTTGTTCTTGTGGAGGTGGAGCCGCCGCGCCAGCTCCGTCACGCCGATCTCCTCGTCGGCCTCGAACACGTCGAGCACGCGCAACGCGTTCGTGACGGTCTGGATCGCGTAGTCGCTCTTGGCCCTGTGCATCGGCGTGCCTCTTGCAAGCAGCTTTGCAGGCAGCCGGAGCCATTTCGGCTGGCCCGAGGGCGCTGGGGGGAAGAGGCGATCTGTATGGCACAGCGTCGGATTCGGTGTCAAGCACGAGAAGTCGTGATCGGGAGGGAATTCTTCGTCGCTGGACGTTCTACACTAGGAAGTGTCTTTCCTCGACGCTGCACCTCGCGAGGAACACGGATCAATCACGATGCTGCGGCGTGAGCGCGCGGTCCGGACCGGCTCCCTCTCCCGCGGGGTCGGTGCGCGTTTCGCCTTCGCTTGCGAGCAGCTCGATCACCAGCAGTGCCACGCCGACGACGATGAAGCTGTCGGCGAGGTTGAAGTCGGGCCACTGGTAGCCGCCCCAGAGGCGGAAGTGGAGGAAGTCGACCACCTCGCCGCGGAAGACCCGGTCCACCAGGTTGCCGCTCGCGCCGCCGAGGATCAGGCCGAGCGACAGCGCCGAGAGTCGCTCCCCGGGGGCGAGCTTGCGGTAGAAGGAGAAGATCATCGCGATCGCGACGAGCGTGATGCCGATGAACGCCGTGAGACGCAGCGTTGCAGGCGCGGTGTTGAACAGGCCGAAGGCCGCGCCCGGATTCCGGACGTGCGTAATGTAGAAGAAGCCGTCGATCACCGGGATACGGTCTGCGAACGTGAGCGACGCATCGATCCAGAGCTTGGACGCCATGTCCGCGGCGAAGGACAGCGCGAAGGCCGGCCAGAAGAGCTTCGCCTTGGGCCTCATGAGGCTCGCGAAGCTATCACAGGGCGATCGCCCGGCGAGCCGGCACCGTTCCGGATCATCGCCCGCGCCCGAACAGGCGGCCGAGGAAGCGCCCGAACGCGCCTTCGCCCTCGCCGTCGCCTTCTCGTGCATCCGCGCCGCCGGGAGCGCCCGGCTCGCCGCCCGCCTCCTCCCCACGGGCGAAGAAGGGGAAGCCCGCGTCGGGGCACAGGGCGCGTGGCTCGGTGCCCGCGAGGAAGAACTCGGGCTGCCGGCGCGGACAGCCCTCGAGCGCCAGTGCCCCGGTCACGGGGTCGATCTCGGCGACGTGGACCGAGGGCGGGCGCGGGAACGAGCCCGCGACGCGCATCCCCGCGGCGTCCTTCAGGAAGCGCTGCCAGATCGGGAGCGCGATCGACGCCGCGGCGTGTCGCATCGGGCGCGGCTCGTCGAAGCCGACCCAGACGACCGCGACCAGGTCGGGCGTGAAGCCCGCGAACCACAGATCCTTGGACTCGTCGCTCGTGCCGGTCTTCCCCGCGATCGGGCCGATGAAGCCCGCGGCGCGCACGGCGCGCGCCGTGCCGCGGTCCACCACCCCCTCGAGGAGGGAGACGGTGAGGAAGGCGCTCCCCGCATCGAGCGCGCGCACGGACTCGACCCGGCGCCGCTCGAGGGTCTCGCCGGCCTCGTTGGCGACGTCCTCGAAGAGCAGCACCTCGGGGCGCACGCCGCCGTTGGCGAAGGTGGCGTAGGCGCGCGCCATCTCGAGAGGGGTCACGTCGGCGGCACCGAGCGCGAGGGCGGGGAACGGGCGCAGCGGGCTCGTGATGCCGGCCCGGCGCGCGACGTCCACGACGCGCTCGATCCCGACCTGCTGGCCGAGCCGGGCCGTTGCCACGTTGAACGAGCGCTCGAGCGCCTGGCGCACCGGCACGACGCCGTGGAACCGGCGGTCGTAGTTCAGGGGCCGCCAGCTCCCCGCAGCGGTGTGCAGGACCATCGGGCTGTCGTCGAGCACGCTCGCGAGCGTGATCGCCGGCGCGCCCCCGTCGGCCTCGAGCGCGGCCGCGTAGACGAAGGGCTTGAACGAGCTCCCTGCGGGGCGGCGCGCCTGCGTACAGCGATCGAACTGCGACTGGCCGTAGTCCCGGCCGCCGACGAGCGCGAGCACCTCGCCGGTCTGGGGGCGCAGCGCGACGAGGCAGGCCTGGAGGCTCTGCCTGCGCGGCCCCTCGGCGCCGCTCTTGGGCTTCAGCTCCGGGAAGCGCTTCTCGAGATCGGCGAGCCCCTCGCCCACCGCGCGGGCGGCGGCGCGCTGGAGCCGGACGTCGAGGGTCGAGAAGATCCGCAGCCCGGCGGTCGCCAGCACCTCGCGGTCGTAGACCTCGGGGAGCTGCGCGCGCAGCGCGTCGAGGAAGTAGCGGGTGTCGCGCGGCTCGCGGGCCGGATCGGCGAGGTCGAGCGGCGCGGCCGCCGCCGCGGCGCGCGTCGCGTCGTCGATCCGCCCCTGCTCGTGCATCAGCCCGAGCACGAGGTCGCGGCGCTCCCGGGCGGCCTCCGGGTGTTTGAACGGGTTGGCGGCGCGCGGGTTGCGGATCAGCGCGGCGAGCAGCGCCGAGTCCTCCGGGCGCAGCAGGTGGACCGGCTTGCCGAAGTAGAAGTGGGCGGCCTCGCCGACGCCGTGGATCGAGGTCGAGCCCCGCTGGCCGAGGTAGATCTCGTTCAGGTAGGCCTCGAGGATCTTGCTCTTCTCGTAACGGGCCTCCACGAGCACGGCCATCGCCGCCTCCTGGAGCTTGCGCTCGAGGGTCCGCTCGGGGGTCAGGAAGAAGTTCTTGACGAGCTGCTGGGTGAGCGTGCTCCCCCCCTGCTGGATCGACCCGGCCCGCACGTTCGCCCAGGCAGCTCCGAGCACGCGCACCCAGTCGATCCCGGCGTGCTCCTCGAAGCGCTGATCCTCGACGGCCAGGACCGCGTCGATCAGGTGGCGCGGGACGGCGCCCACGCGGACGAGCTCGCGCTGCTCGTGCTCCGGGCCGTAGTAGGCGCCGACCGTCTCGGGCTCGAGGAGCGCGACCGCCAGCTCGCGGCCGCTCCCGAGGTCGCGGATCGTCTCGATGTCGCTTCCGGACAGGTCGAGCTCGATCCGGCGCGGCGGCTCGGCGCGCGTCGGGTGCTCGAAGCCACGCAGGTGGATGCGAACGCGGCCGGGCTCCCAGAGCGTCGTCCCGGGCGTCGAGAGATCGTACTCGGACGGCGACCCGGAGGGCCCACCGGACGGCTCGGAGGGCTTCGCGGCCTCGCGATAGCCGAGCCGCCGGAGCGTGTCGCGCAGCGCGATGGTCCGGACGTCGAGGCCGGCCGACAGCATGGTCGGGGCCGAGTAGACGCGCGAGGGGACCGTGAAGAGCCGGCCCTCGAAGCGCGCGCGCACGACGCGGTCGAGGCGCACGAGGGCGCGCGTCACGAAGACCCCACCGCCGAAGGCCAGGAGCGCGAGCGAGAGCGCAAGCGCGCGCCCGAGCCCGAGACCGCGGCCGCGGCGGGCCGCGCGCCGGCGCGGCCCGCCTGCTCCCTTCCTGCGCGTGCGTTGCGACGAAGCCATGGCAGAGGTCCCTTGGAGACGGTCCGCGCGGCCGTCGATTCGGCGCCGCCAGCCGCGCCGGGGGGAGCGGCGACCCGTGGAAACCGCCTCGCCGGCCAGCTCGTGGCCAGCCCGATGACCGGCCCGCGATCGCCGGCCCGCGATCGCCGGCCCGATGATCGAACGGTGCGCCGCAGGAGGGGCTCGGCGGCGGCACCCAGGCTTGCAGAAGGCTAGGGGCTTTCCGAGATTCCGCCCATGGCAGGCCGCGACAAGCCGTGGGGAGGGCGCTTCGGCCAGGACACCGATCCGGCGGTCGAGCGCTTCACGGCCTCGGTCCACTTCGACCGGGCCCTGGCGCGCCACGACATCCGCGGCTCGATCGCCCACGCGCGCATGCTCGGGCGTACCGGCGTGATCCCCGCTGCGGACGCCGACGCGCTGGTGGCCGGGCTCGAGGCGATCGCGAGCGAGCTCGAGGCGGGCACCCTCCCTCTCGACCCCCGCCTCGAAGACATCCACATGAACATCGAGGCGCGCCTGCGCGAGCGGATCGGGCCGGTGGCCGGACGCCTCCACACCGGCCGCAGCCGCAACGACCAGGTTGCGACCGACCTGGCGCTCTACCTGCGCGACGCGGTCCGCGCGGCGCGCCAGGGCATTCTCGAGCTGCGCCGGGTCCTCGTGCGCCGTGCCCGCGAGCACGTCGACACGATCCTGCCCGGCTACACGCACCTCCAGCGCGCCCAGCCGGTCCGGCTCGCCCACCACTGGCTGGCCTTCGTCGAGATGCTGGGCCGCGACGCCGGGCGCTTCCGGGACCTGCGCGGGCGCCTCGGGCTCTCCCCGCTCGGCTCCGGCGCGATCGCCGGCGCCACGCTCGCGATCGACCGCGCCGGCACCGCCCGCGCGCTCGGCTTCGAGGGCCCGTCCCGCAACAGCATGGACGCGGTCGGCTCGCGCGACGGCGCGCTCGAGTTCCTGGCCGCCTGCGCGATCGCGATGGTGCACCTCTCGCGGCTCGCCGAGGAGCTGGTGCTCTGGTCGTCGAGCGAGTTCGGCTTCGTCGAGCTGACGGACGCCTACTCGACCGGCTCGAGCCTGATGCCCCAGAAGAAGAACCCGGACGTGCCCGAGCTCGTGCGGGGCAAGGCCGGGCGCGTGATCGGCGACCTCGTCGCGCTGCTCACCGTCGTGAAGGGATTGCCCCTCACCTACAACCGCGACCTGCAGGAGGACAAGGAGCCGGTCTTCGACGCGGCCACGACCCTGCGCGACTCTCTCGCGGTGCTGGCGGGCGCGCTCGACACGCTCGGCGTGCGCGTCGAGCGCATGCGCGCGGCCGCCGAAGACCCGCTGCTGCTCGCCACCGACCTCGCCGAGGCGCTGGTGCGCGAGGGCGTGCCCTTCCGCGAGGCGCACGAGGCGGTCGGGCGGATCGTCGCGCACTGCGTCGGGACGGGCGCCGACCTGCGCGCGCTCTCGCGCGAGGAGCTGCGTGGCTTCCACGCGGCCTTCCCGAGCGGGGCGGGCGAGCTGCTCTCGCTCGAGGCGGCGCTCGAGCGCCGCGACCTGCCCGGGGCGACGGCGCGGGGGCGGGTGCTCGGGGCGCTCGCAGCCGCCGGGGACGAGCTTTCGGCCGAGGCGCGCGCGCTCGACGCCGAGAAGGAGCGCGAGGGATGAGCCGACTCGGGACCGTTCTGCTCGGGGCCGCGCTGCTGGCCGGGGCGCTCGCCGGATCCGCCTGCGGGCGGTACGGTCCGCCGAGGCGGGTCCACGAGACGGCGGCGGCTCGGAGCGACGGCAGCCAGCCCCCTCCGCCGCCCCCGCCGAGCACGGATCCGGCGGATCCCGACGACCCGGTCCTGCCCGATCCGGATGTCGAGGCGCCATGACCTCCCGCGAGCTCGCCTTCACGAAGATGCACGGCGCCGGCAACGACTTCGTCGTGCTCGACGGCCTCGGCGAGGAGCTCCCGGCGCTCGAGCCGCTGGCGCGCCGGCTCCTCGACCGGCGCTTCGGCGTCGGCGGCGACCAGCTCCTGGTGGCGCGGCCGTCGTCCGCCGCGGACTTCCGGATGGACATCTACAACCCCGACGGCTCGCGGGCGGAGATGTGCGCGAACGGGATCCGCGCCTTCTACGTCTGGCTGCGCGGCCACGGCCACGCGCAGCGCGACGAGCTGGCGATCGAGACGCTCGCGGGCATCGTGCGCCCGCGCAGCGCCGGCCCGGGCCGGGTCACCGTGGACATGGGGGCGCCGGTCCTGGCCCCCGAGAAGATCCCGACGACGCTCGGGGCGGGTCGCGAGGGCCCGGTGCTCGACGTCCCGCTCGTGGTGGACGGCGAGGCGCTCACCGTCTCGTCGGTCTCGATGGGCAACCCCCACTGCGTGATCGAGGTCGCCGACGTCGGCGCGGCGCCCGTCGGGCAGCTCGGCCCGCGCATCGAGCACCATCCGGCCTTCCCGAGCCGCGTCAACGTCGAGTTCATCGAGATCGTGACGCGCCGCCACCTGCGCCAGCGCACCTGGGAGCGCGGGACCGGGGAGACGCTCGCCTGCGGCAGCGGCGCCTGCGCGGCCGCCGTGACCGCGATCCTGCGCGGGCGGACCGAGCGCGAGCTCGACGTCGAGCTGCGGGGCGGGACCCTGCGCATCGCCTGGGCCGCCGACCGCGCCTCCGTGATCATGACCGGCCCCGCGGTCGAGGTGTTCCGCGGCCGCATCCCGCTCGGGGAAGGAGGCTAGGGTGTTCGAGGGCGTCCTCACCGCGCTGGTCACCCCGTTCCGCGACGGCGCGCTCGACGAGCGCGCGCTCCAGGACGCGATCGAGCAGCAGATCGCGGCCGGCGTCGACGGCGTCGTCCCCTGCGGGTCCACCGGCGAGGCCGCCACCCTCTCGCACGCCGAGCACCGGCGGGTCGTCGAGGTCGCGGTAGCGGCATCGCGCGGCCGCGTGCAGGTGCTGGCGGGGACGGGCTCGAACAGCACCCGGGAGGCCATCGAGCTCACGCGCCACGCCAAGGAGGCCGGCGCCGACGGCGCGCTCCTGATCTCGCCCTACTACAACCGGCCGACCCAGGACGGGATCGTCGCGCACTACGCCGAGATCGCGCGCCAGACCGCCTTCCCGCTGGTCGCCTACAACGTGCCCGGGCGGACCGCCTCGAACCTGCTGCCCGCGACGATCGCCCGCCTCGCCGAGCTCGACCAGATCGTGGCCGTGAAGGAGTCGTGCGGGGACCTGAACCAGATCGCCCACGTGCTCGCGGCCGTGCCCGCCTCCTTCTCGGTCCTCTCGGGGGACGACTGGGCGACCCTCCCGCTCCTGGCGCTCGGCGGCAAGGGCGTGATCTCGACCGCCTCCAACGTGGCACCGGGCGAGATCGTCGACATGGTGCGCGCCTTCCGCGCCGGCGATCTCGCCCGTGCGCGCGCCCTGCACTTCCGCCTGCTGCCCCTCTTCGACGTGCTCTTCTGCGAGACGAACCCGATCCCGGTGAAGGCGGCCGTGGCCCTGCGCAGCGGGACCACCGAGGAGCTGCGCCTGCCCCTGACCCGTCTGTCCGAGGCGAACCGGTGCCGGCTCGAGGCGGTGCTGAAGGAGCTCGGCCTCCTTTGAGCCACGCCCAGAACCGGAGGGCTTCGCGGCGATGAGCCAGCGGCCTTCGCACGCGGCGCTGCGGGTGGCGTGCGTCGGTGCGCTCGGGCGGATGGGCGAATGCGTTCGCTCGGCACTTGCCGGGGCCGGTGACGCCGAGCTCGCCGGCGCGCTCGAGGGGGCGGGCCATCCCGGGCTCGGGCGCGAGCTGGCCCCGGGCGTCGCCGTCACGGCCGACCCGCAGGCGGCCTTCGCAGGTGCGGACGCGGTGATCGACTTCTCGGTGCCGGCCGCCACGCTCGGGGCCCTGCGCGCCGCCGCCGGGCGCGGCCTCGCCTACGTCTGCGGCACCACCGGCTTCACGGCGGCGGAGCAGGCGGAGCTCGCCGCGCTCGCAAGGCACCTGCCGCTCGTGCTCGCGCCGAACTTCTCGGTCGCGGTGAACGTGCTCGCCCACCTCGCGGGCGAGGCGGCGCGCCTGCTCGGGCCCGGCTTCGACGCCGAGATCGTGGAGCTCCACCACGCGGCCAAGCGCGACGCCCCGAGCGGCACGGCGCTGCGCCTCGCGGCTGCGGTGGCGTCGGCGCGGGGCCAGGAGCTCGCGGCGGTGCTGGTCGAGACGCGGGCGGGCGAGACGGGCGCGCGAGCGCCGGGCGCGATCGGGGTGCAGGCGCTGCGCGGCGGCGACAACGCGGGCGAGCACACGCTCCTGCTCGTGGGCCGCGGCGAGCGCCTCGAGCTGACCCACCGCGCCGCCACCCGCGACCACTTCGCCGCCGGCGCGCTGCGCGCGGCGCGCTGGGCACGCGGCCGGGCGCCTGGCCTCTACGACATGGACGACGTGCTGGCGCTCGGCGCGCGCGGCTGACCCGCGGATGCGAAGGGGGCCCCGCCGGCCGCTGGCCCGCGGAGCCCCCGGGATCCCTGTCGCCTCCGATCAGACGTCGAAGTAGAGCTCGAACTCGTGCGGGTGCGGGCGCAGCCGCAGCGCATCGACGTCGTTCTCGCGCTTGTACTCGAGATACGAATCGATCAGGTCCTTGCTGAAGACGCCCCCCTGGAGCAGGAACTCGTGATCGTTCTCGAGCTCCCGCAGGGCCTCGTCGAGGCTGCCCGGCATCGTCGGGACGCCGCGTGCCTCCTCGGGCGAGAGCGCGTAGATGTTCTTGTCGAGCGGCTCGCCCGGGTGGATCTTGTTGAGGACGCCGTCGATGCCGGCCATCAGCATCGCCGCGAACGCCAGGTAGGGATTGCAGGCCGGGTCCGGGTAGCGCACCTCGACCCGCTTGGCCTTCGGGCTCTGCGAGTAGGTCGGGATGCGCAGCGACGCCGACCGGTTGCGCGAGGAGTAGGCCAGGTTCACCGGCGCCTCGTAGCCCGGGACCAGCCGCTTGTACGAGTTGGTCGTCGGGTTGGTGAAGGCCGCCAGCGCCCGTGAGTGCTTGAGCAGCCCGCCCATGTAGTAGAGGGCGATGTCGCTGAGCCCCGCGTACTTGTCGCCGGCGAAGAGCGGCTTGCCGCCCTTCCAGAGCGACTGGTGGACGTGCATGCCCGAGCCGTTGTCCTTGAAGAGCGGCTTCGGCATGAAGGTCGCGGTCAGGCCGTGCCTGCGCGCGACGTTCTTCACCACGTACTTGTACTTCATCAGCTTGTCGGCCATCGCGACCAGGGTGTCGAACTTCATGTCGATCTCGGCCTGACCGGCGGTCGCCACCTCGTGATGCTGGGTCTCGATGACGATCCCCATCTTCTCCATCTCGAGGCACATCTCGGTGCGCAGGTCCTGCTGCGTGTCGTGGGGCGGGACCGGGAAGTAGCCCTCCTTGTGGCGGATCTTGTAGGCGAGGTTCCGGCCGCCCTCCTCGCGGTTGCTGTTCCAGGCCGCCTCGCGCGAGTCGAGCTGGTAGAAGCCGTAGTTCGCCCCCGTGCCGAAGCGCGCCTCGTCGAAGACGAAGAACTCGGCCTCCGGACCGAAGAAGGCGGTGTCGGCCACGCCGCTCTGCTTCAGGTGCGCTTCGGCACGCCGGGCGAGCTGGCGCGGGTCGCGCCCGTAGGGCTGGCGCGAGATCGGGTCGACCACGTCGCAGATCAGGACCAGCGTCGGGTGGGCCAGGAACGGGTCGATGAAGGCGCTGGCCGGGTCGGGGATCATGAGCATGTCGCTCTCGTTGATCGCCTTCCAGCCGCGGATCGAGGAGCCGTCGAAGCCGTAGCCGTCTTCGAAGGTGGACTCCTCGAGCTGCGCGATCGGATGCGAGCAGTGCTGCCACAGCCCCGGCGAATCGGTGATGCGGCAGTCCACCATCACGACGTCGTGCTTCTTGGCGAGGGCGAGGACTTCTTTCGGCGTCATGTTCGGATCGGGTCCTTTTTCGAGCTCGGGCTCTAGGGGGTGGGTCTTCGCTCAGACCGCGTCCGGACCGCTCTCACCGGTGCGGATGCGGATCACGTCCTGGAGCGGGTACACGAAGATCTTGCCGTCGCCGATGCGGCCGGTGTTGGCGGCCTGCACGATCGCCTGCACGACCTTGTCGACGAGGTCGTCGCTGCAGGCGATCTCGATCTTGATCTTGGGAAGGAAGTCCACCACGTACTCGGCGCCGCGGTAGAGCTCGGTGTGGCCCTTCTGGCGGCCGAAGCCCTTCACCTCCGACACCGTCATGCCCTGCACGCCGATGCCCTGGAGCGCCTCCTTCACCTCGTCGAGCTTGAAGGGCTTGATGATCGCCTCGACCTTGCGCATGGGTGGCTTCCTCGCGGTGGCGGCGCGCCGCGCTGGTGCGGAGTCTCGACGGCCGGTCGTGGCGGTCACCGCCCCGGCCCGGGCGGGGCCTCACGGTACCACTCCCCGCCCATGGGCGGAGCGGAGCCCCGGCCCCCGGGAGCGTCCTGGCAACGCGCTGGAGGGGAGCAAGGCGCATGCCAAGGGCGAGACGCGGCGCCGCAGCCCGGGGCGGGCGCGCCCGCTTCCCGGGCGGGATCCGGCTGGCGCGAAGTTGTGCAGCGCTGCCCATGCGCTCGGCAGCCGCCGCCGGACGGGGCCGGAAAGAGAAGGGGCGCAGCACCTCGCGGTGCTGCGCCCCCCGGTCAACCCGTCCTGCGGCGATCAGTCGCCGACGAACTTGTTGAAGTTGTAGACGACCTCCAGGAAGAGCGTGACCTGGTCGTCCTCTGTCCAGTAGCCCTGCTGGTCCCCGTTGTTCTCGCCGTAGATCCGGCTCGGACCCTCGTCGAGATCCACGAGATCCCAGCGCGCCTCGGCCCGCACCATCAGCTGATCGGTCAGCAGGTGGTCGAGGGTGCCGGTGACGCTCCAGACCTGCTCGATGTCCTGGTCGTCGAGGACGTTGGTGAAGTTGCAGCCGTCGCTGTTGTTGTACATGCCACCCTGGCGGCCGTTGCAGAGGAGGAAGCCGTCCTCGTCCTGCACGAAGTCACCGCGCAGCGCGATGCCCGTCCGCTCGGTGATGCCGTAGCGACCGGCCAGCGAGACGCCCCACCCGTAGGGATCGAAGTCCGTGCCGTGCGGCTCGTCCATCCAGCCGAAGTCGCCGTTCAGGTACATGCCGAAGCGGTCGGACGGGGTCCACTTGGCGAGCAGGTTGACGGTCCCGGTCTCGTCGCCGTCGAAGCCCAGGGTCTCGCCGCCCCAGATGCCGTTCACGCCGACCGCGAACTGGTCGTTCGCCCAGCCGAGGTGACCCGTCACCGACTTGCGGTCGTTGACGTCCGGGTCGTCCTGCGTGAAGCCGTTCACCCCGCCGATGGCCCAGTCGAAGCCGCTCTCGCCGATCGGGCCGCCGACCAGGATGCCGATGTGGTCGATGGGCTCGAGCATCGTCCAGACCGGACCGCGGGTGATGTTGTAGTTGTAGATCGTCCCGGGCACCTCGGCGCCGAGCAGCGTCGCGAACTTGCCGAACTTCACGACCGTGCCCTCGGGCCCGATCGGCGGCGCGTACTGGACGTAGGCCTGGTAGAGGTAGAGGGCCGAGTCGTCGTTGATGGAGCTGTTGTAGGGACCGCCGCCGTTCAGCCACTTCGCGGTCTTGCCGTACACGAAGTCGGCGCGGAAGCCGGCGCGGTTCTCCTCCGAGATCTCCTTCTCGATCTCGAACCACACCTGGTCCAGCGCGAAGCTGTTGTGGTCGGGATGGAGACGGTCGTAGAACAGGTAGCCATCGCCCATGTTCGTGTCGCCGAGGCCGCCGTTCCGCGCGTCGTTCGGATCGTTGAGGTTGTAGTTGTAGCTACCGGCGACCCAGCCGCCGATCCGCCAGTCGCAGACGAGGCAGCCGAGGCCGGAGCTGGCGCCGCGCGTGTCCGCGAGACCCGACTCCTCGATCAGCGTGGCCTGCTCCTCCACCCGCTGGTTGGCAGCACCGAGCTGATCGTTCGTCGCCTGCAGCTTGTCCTCCATGTTCTGGAGGCGATCCTGCATCTGGCGCAGCTGTTCCTGCACGTCCTCCGCCATCGCGAGCGACGGCGCGAGACCGGTAGCGAGCCCACCGATGGCGAAGGCCGCGAGAGCGGCCGTCAACCGAGATCGCATTCTCGTACCCCTCCTTGTCGCGTTGCTTGGTGCGTACGGCGGTCTGGAGCCGAACCCCGAGCGACGTCGAAAGCTAACGAACGCCCCCTGCGGAGCGAAACCCGATCGAGGCAACATTTGCGCGAATCGGGCCTTGCAGCATGGGACCAGGTGTTCGCAGTCCTCGATGTCGGGGGAATCGAAGTGCAGGAGAAGCGACGTGTGTGTCGATTTCCCTACTGGTGGGCTCACCCCCCTGATCAGCCCACCACTCCCTACCGCACCGGAGTCGACGGAGCCCGCTGCCTGGGTCCGATCCGCCCTCGCGGCCGAACCGCTTCCCGGACACACGGGCGCCGGCCATCCCGGTCACCATGCGAGGCTTCCTTTCGGGAGCCGCGCGCGCGCACTTTACCCTTTTCTGGGTGCGCACGCAGCTCAATACCCTAGGGCCCGCCAAAGTGCAACGGCCATGCCCAACCCCCCGTTCCGGGGCGGATCCCGTCAGCGGATCGTCACGGCTCCTGCGGCCCGGCTGCCCTCCGGCTGCGGCCCGCTCCGGGACCATCGGCGGCGTGCGGCCAGAGCCCTTGCGCGCCGAGCCACGCGAGCGTGCGCGGGCAGGGAGGCGACGCAGTTCCATGTCGAGCGCCGGCAAGCTGGCGCAGGTCCTCGAAGCGATCGACGTCGAAGCCCGGCGCGAGACGGGCGACGCGGAGCCCCAGACGCGCCGCCTGCTCGACGGTGTCGGCCAGCACCGACGGCGTGCTCGTCGGGGGATCGAAGAGCGTGGGGCCCGCGAGGCCGCGCAGGAGGGCACGCGCGCCGAGCGCGACGAGGCCGTAACCGCCGTCCCGATCCGGGGACAGCGCGACGTCGGCCCCGGCGAGCGTGCGGAGTGCCTCGCGCAGCGCGGGCTCGGCGAGCGCCGGGCTGTCGCTCCCGCGCAGCAGCACGCAGCGCGCGCCGGCTGCGGCGGCTTCGCGCGCCGCCCGGAGCATGCGCGCGCCCAGGTGCGGCCCTCGCTGCGCAAGGACGCGGAAGCCAGCGGGAGCCGCCGCCGCGAGCTCCGCGCAGGCCTCCGGCGGATCGGCGGCCAGCACGGCGGCGAGCCCGAGCGCGCGGGCCGCGCGCGCCGACTCGTCGAGCGCGTCCGCGAGCAGGCAGCCGTAGAGGCCCGCCGCCTGCTCGGGCGTGAGGGGTGGACACAGGCGCGTCTTCACCCGCCCGGGCTCGGGGCGCTTCGCGAAGACCACGAGCCAGCCGGGCGTCACGGCGCGCCCGCGCTCGCCCCCACCCGCGCAGCCGCGAAGGGCAGGACCGCGACGCGCGCGCGGCCGCCCTCGCAGGCGAGCTCGGTGCCGGGCCCGGCGTGGGCCGCCCGCACGTAGCCGAGCGCGATCGCGCCGGCCGCCGGCGAGCGCGCCACGCTCGTGAGCTCGCCCACCTTCGTGCCCGCGTGGAGGAGCGCCGCGCCGGGCGCCGGGAGCGCCGCGTCCGGCGCCTCCGGCGCGAGCAGGAGGCCCACGAGGAGATGCCCCACCCGCGCGCGCGAGTGCATGCGCGCGACCACCTCCTGCCCCGTGTAGCAGCCCTTGGTGAACGAGACGGCCCGCTCGACGAGCCGCGCCTCGGCCGGCAGCACCTCCTCGCCGAGCTCGGCGCCCGCCGCCGGAACCCCCGCCTCGATGCGGAGGATCTCGAGCGCGGCGGGATCCCCCCAGGCCGCCCCGGCCGCCGCGCCGGCCGCGCGCAGCGCCTCCCTGGCGGCCTCCTCGGCCGCCCGCGGCACGAAGAGCTGGAGGGCCGGCTCCCCGCTCCACCCGAAGGCCGCCACGAGCGCCTCCGCCCCGGCGATCCGCAGCGGCGCCCAGGCGTCGGGGAGGAGCTCGAGGGCCGCCCCGGGCGCGGCCGCGGCGAGCAGCGCGCGCGCGCGCGGGCCCTCGATCGCGAAGCGCGCCCAGCCGGCGCCGCGATCGGCGATGCGCACGTCGTCGGCGATCACGTACTTCTCGAGGCGCGCGGCCACGGCGGCGGCACACGCCGCGGCCGTCTCCAGCCACAGCTCCCCCGGCCGGGCAAGCACGTGCAGGCCGGCCACGATCCGGCCCTGGGGTGTCAACACCAGCGCGTAGCAGCCCGAGCGCGGGCCGGCGGGGTCGAGGCCCGCGACGTCGTTGCTGAGCTGGCCCTGGAGGAAGCGCACGCGGTCGGCGCCGGAGACGGCGAGGAGCGCGCGCGACGCGAGCGGGAAGATCGCGGCGCCGGTGCGTGCCGCGCGCAGCGCGTCGCCCGGGTGGCTCACGACGCCCCTTCCGCCCGCGCTGCGGCGGCCGGCAGGGCCCCGTAGACGCGCGCGACCCGCGCGTGCTGGCGCTCGTGCCAGCGCTCGTAGCAGGCCGCCGCGGCGTCGTAGTCCTCCTCGTTGTCGAGGTCCACGGCGCAGCCGCCGCCCTCGGTCACGACGAAGCGGAAGCGCGTGCGGAGCAGGCTGCTGCAGCCCTTCTCGATCCGCGCGACCGTGATCCGGTTGCGGAGCCAGTCCGCGAGCCGCCGCCACCCCCGGCGGTCCGCGATCCCGGCCAGGTGCATCAGCACGAAGTAGTAGAGGACCGAGGGCCCGCCTTCCTCGATGCGCAGCAGCCGCCAGCCGAGCGCCAGCATCTGGCCGAACTGCCGCTGGTAGCGGTGCTCGTAGAGGTCCTCGATGTAGTGGCGGTTGCCGAGCAGCGCCGGGCGCGCGAAGTGCAGGTTGCTCTGCCGGAAGCGGCCCTCGCGCAGGTTGAAGTACGCCATGCGGATGCCGGGCGCGCCGGGCGCCTCCGGATAGAAGTCGGCCATCGCCTCCTCGGTGCACAGGCCGAGCGCGTAGTCGCACTCCGTGGCGAAGCTCTGGCGCACGAAGGCGGAGACCTCCTCGGCCGTCGCGAAGGGCAGGTCCGCGGAGAGGTAGAGGACGGGCACCTGCTCGTCGGCCGGGCCGGCCGGATCGCGACCTTCGGCGCCGGCGCCGGGCAGGAGCCGCCGGTAGGTCTCCCAGGCGTTCTCGTAGAGGTTGCGGAACTGCGGCACCACGTGGAGCGGCTTGCGCAGCCGCTCGCGCTCGGCCGGGTCCGCGAAGACCCGCTCGAGGCGCGGCGCGTCGCCCACCACCCACACCGCGTCCACCTCGGGCACGGCCTGCAGCACCTCGACGACGTGTGCCACGAGCGGCCGCCCGGCCAGCGCCAGGTACGGCTTGCTCTCGCCGTGGACCGCGCGCGCGGCGCGGCGATCCCCCGCCGCGACGACCGCGGTGACCCGCACTACCCGCGCGGCTCCTCGAGGATGAAGATGACCTGCATCGTCACCAGGTACTCCGTGATGCGCCCGTCCTCGACGCGGGCCTTCTCGGCGAGCACCTGCAGGCCGGTGATGTTGCGCAGCGTCTTGCTGGCGCGCTCGAAGCCGCGCTCGATGGCGTCCTGCCAGCCGATCGTGGAGGCCGAGGTGATCGTGGACACGGATGCGACGGCCATGGCCCGGCTCCTCCTACCAGTGCAGCTCGGTCTCGGGCGCCATGTCGAAGACGAGCCGCAGGCGCACGCGGTACTCGGCGATCCGCCCGTCCTCGACCTTGACGCGCTTCTCGAGCACCTCGATGCCCGTGATCCCGCGCAGGGTGCGGTTGGCGCGCAGCAGGACGCTGCAGGCGGCGTCCTCGAAGCCCTCGCTCGAGGAGCCGATCAGCTCGTTGACCTTGGCGATCCACACGGCCGTGCCAGCGTAGCTCAGGCGCCCGGCTCGACCTCGAGCGCGAGCCGCAGCGGCGGGGAGCCCATCGCCGCGAACCACTTCACGCCCTCGTCGACCAGGTCCACCTCGAGGCTCCACGCGCCGGGCGCGAGCCGTGGCACCGGCAGCTCGAGCTCGTGGCTGGCCCCGGGCGCGAGGTCGAGGTCTACGAAGCCGCCGCGCAGCTCGATCGGGTCGGCGCCGGGGTCCGCGACGCGGCGCAGGAGGCCCCCCAGGTGCACGCCGCGCTCGCGGCTCGCCCGGAAGCGGATCGGCTCGCGGCTCTCGTTGGTGACCTGCACGCGCAGCGCGTGCTTGCGGCCGGCCCCGAGGCGTGCCGGCGGGTCGAGCGGGGTGATGCGCGCGCGGTAGAAGTACGGATGGTACTCCCCGGCGACCCAGGCGCGGAACGCCGCAGGCGTGTGCGTCCGCCGCCCGGCGGCGAGCCAGGCCTCGTAGTCGTCGAGAACCTGTGGGAGCTCGGAGCGCGAGATCCAGGGCACGAAGCCCTTCGCGTAGGCGAACTGGTCACGCGCGCCGGCGAGGTCGCCGCCGTCGAGCAGCACCGCCACGGCGCCCACGAGCCCGCTGCGCTCGACGCCGCCCTCGCAGTGGAAGAGCAGCGGGCGCGGCGCCGTGTCGAGGACCTCGACGATCTCGCGCAGACGCGGCGCGGGCGGCATGCGCTTGGCACCGAGCCGCACGGTGTGGTGCTCGACGCCGCGGGCCGCGGTCACCGCGCGCTCCTCGGCGAGCCACGCGGAGCCGCCGCGCTCGCCGCGCAGGTTCAACACCGAGCGCAGGCCGAGCCGCTCGATCAGCTCGTCCATCTCCGGCCCGGACGGCTGCGCGCTGCGATAGACCCCGCCCGGCACCACCTCGATCAGGTTCTCGTCGAAGAAGAAGCGGTGCACGGGGCCGGGGGCGAGGAGCAGCACGGCGGCGACGGCGAGGAGCAGGGCGGGGACCAGGAGGCGCAGCCGCATCGCGGGCAACATAGCGGGCGACCCCGGGGCTGCCGGCCCCCGGGAGGATCAGGAGGAGGCGCCGCGCGCGAAGCGGAACAGCCGGCCCAGGCCCACGTGGTCGCGCCATAGAAAGAAGGCGGCGCCCGCCGCCAGCAGCCCGAAGGACCACCAGTGCATCACCAGCGCGAAGGCGAGTGCGATCCCGGCCTGCTCCTCGCCGCGCACGCCGAAGAGCGCGAGCCCCGCCCGCGCCGACGCCTCGAACACGCCGGCGAAGCCGGGCGGAGCGGGCAGCGCGATGCCGAGCATCGTGACCGAGAGCACCACGAGCCCGGGCGCGAAGCCGAGCCGTTCCTGGAGACCGAAGGCGTGCGCGAAGGCGCTCATCATGAGCCCCATCGAGAGGAAGAGCAGCGCGGTGAGCCCCACCACCGCGGCGAGCTGCCCCGGGTTGCGAAGCCCCTGGACGCCCTCCACGAAGGCGACACCGAAGCGGAGGAGCCCGCGGAGCAGGCGGCTGGCGAGCGGCGCGTGCCCGCGCGCCTCGAGCGCGCGCGCCGCGCGCTCGCCGGCGCGCAAGGCCGCCGGGCCGAGCAGCGCCAGCGCGAGCAGGGCGACCAGCACCGGCGCCAGCACGGCCGCGGCCGCGCTGCGCGCGAGATCGGCCACCGGCAGGCGGCGGCCGGCGAACTCGATCGTGAGCTCGGGCAGCTCGACCCAGGCGAGCGCGCCGAGCAGGCAGGCCAGGAGCGCGATCAGGTCGACGACGCGCTCGACCAGCACCAGCGCGAAGCCAGCGCCGAGCGGCACCGCCGCGCGCTCGGCGAAGAGCAGGGGCCGCACCGCCTCGCCGAGCCGGGCGGGGAAGACGTTCACGCAGAAGAAGCCGATCGTCACGATCGCCAGGTGGTCGCGGAAGCCGAGGCCCGGCGCGAGCGGGCGCAGCAGGACCTGCTGGCGCAGCGCGCGGAGGAGGTACTGGACCCCGACCGTCGCGGCGGCCGGCAGCAGCCAGGCGCCGTGCAGGTGCGCCAGGGCGTCGCGCAGGTCCGCGATCGGAACGCCCCAGAGCGCGAGCCCGAGGAAGAGCGCGCCGACCACCAGCCCGAGCGCGAGCGTCCGCAGCCAAGCCACGCGAGCCTCGGTAGCGCAGGCGACCCGGCCCCGCCCCGATTCGCGGGGTCACCAGGAAGGCAGCTTCGAGGCGGTCCGGTTCGCGGCCCCGCGGACGACGATCCCCGGCAACCCTCTCAGGCCGGCTCGAGCGTGAGCAGCGCGAGCTCCGGACGGCTGCCGACCCGCACCCGCGGCCCGGCGAAGCCGATCCCGCGGCTCACGTAGAGATGGGCGCCGCCGTGGCGATAGGCGCCGTTCGGGAAGTCGCTGAACAGGCGTGCCACGTTCCAGCGCGCGGCGGCCGTGCCCGGCAGCGCGATCTGCCCGCCGTGGTAGTGGCCGGACAGGGTCAGCGCGAAGCCGGCCTCCGCCGCCTGCACGAAGGCCTCGGGGCGGTGCGCGAGCAGCAGCGCCGGGCCATCGCGCGGGAGCGAGCGGGCGAGCGCAGCGAGCGCCGGCAGCGTGCCGCCGTGCAGCGACCAGTCGCGCCCGGGATCGTCGAAGCCCGCCACGTAGAGCGGTGCGCGGGCGGGGAGCCGCTGCCACTCGCCGCGCAGGAGCCGGAGCGCGGGCGCGTGCTCCGCGAGGCAGCGCGCGACCCACTCGCGACCGACGAAGGCGTCGTGGTTGCCGAGCACCGCGAAGACCCCGAGCGGCGCCCGCAGCGCGCCGAGCCGGCGCGCGCCGTCGGGCACCGCGTCCGGGTCGTAGTCGAAGAGATCGCCGGTGATCACGACCAGGTCGGGTGCGAGCGCGGCAACGCGAGCGACCAGCGCGTCGAGCGCGTCGCCGTGCAGGCCGTTGCCGACGTGGAGATCGGAGAGGTGCGCGATGCGCAGCCCCGCGAGCGGGGCGGCGAGGCCCGCCACGGCGAGGCGGCGCTCGCTCACCTCGAGCGAGGCGCGGCCCGCCCCGGCCGCCCACGCGAGGATCGCGGCCGTCCCCGCGGCACCGGCGACGGTGGCGGCGCGGAACAGCGTGAAGCCGTGCACCGGCGACAGCCCCACGAAGGCCAGCAGCGCCGACAGCCCGAGCAGGGCCGCGCTGATGGCCGCCACGCCGGCCGCGACCGCGATCGTCGCGAACGACAGTCCGACGTAGCCGGCCGCGAGCCGGCTCGCGAGCGGCCCGCGGTGGCGCGGAGCACCGAGGCACGGCACGAGCCATGCGTTGGCGAGGGCGAGCACGAGCCCGCTGCCCGCGAACAGGCCCCACGGAACCCCTTCGGGTCCAGCGGCCAACGCGACGAGCCAGGCCGCCAGGATGGCCTGGGCGAGACCGAAGCAGATCCCCGTCGCGACCGGGAAGTGCTCGAAGACGACGAGGCGGAGCAGCCGTCGCAGCACACCGGGATCCTCGCGGGAACGCGGCGTGCCCGCCATGCCTTCCGGCACGCGCGCGTCCGCCGGCCCGAAATGATACGTTCCGGCGCTTTCCGGACGGAGAGGAGGCGTTTCGATGGCGCTCAAAGTCGTCGTGGACTACGACCTGTGCGAGGCCAATGCGCGCTGCATGGAGGCGTGTCCCGAGGTCTTCCGGGTGGACGACGACGACAAGCTCCACGTCCTGATCGAGCGCCCGCCGGAGGCCTTGCGCGCGAAGCTCGAGGAGGCGGCGCGGATCTGCCCGCGGCAGGCGATCACGATCGTCGAGGAGTAGCGGGCCGCCTCCGGTAGCCGGCCGAGCGAGCGAGCGCTCGACGTGCGGACCCAGCTCAGTCCGGAGCCGGCGCGATGCCCAGGCGCTCGAGTGTGGCCGCCGTCAGCTCGACGTAGCTGCGGTTGGCGGGGTCGCGCACGAAGAGGGGATCCGGGGCGCAGCGAGCCGCGGAGTAGCCGGCGCGCTGGAGGTCGAGCTTGCGGAGCTTGAAGGTGGAGGTGAGGTCGGGCTCGCGAACCAGGCGCACGAAGAGGGGCGCGGCGTAGGCGGGCAGGCGGGCGGCGGTCCAGGCGAAGAAGGCGGCGCCGTCGAAGCGGGCACCGGCACGCAGGGCCAGCGCGGCCATCCCGGCGCGGCCCTCGGCACCCGCGACCCGCACGCCGTAGACGTTCGCGATCTCGAGCTCCGGGAAGCCCGCCAGCGCCCCGGCCACCTCCTGGGTCGAGACGTTCTCACTCTTCCACCGGAACGTGTCGCCGATCCGGTCCACGAAGTAGAAGTAGCCGTCCTCGTCGCGGCGCAGCAGGTCTCCCGATCGGTACCAGCGGTCGCCGGGCCGCAGCACGTCGCGGAGCACCTTGCGCGCGCTCGCCTCGGGATCGGTGTAGCCCTCGAAGCGGCCGGCGCCCGAGTCGGGCAGGTCCGGGATCATGCCCACGAACTCGCCGGCCTCGCCCGGCCCGCACTCGATGCAGGCACCGGTGGCGTCGCGCGGATGGGTCTCGCTCTCGAGGTCGATGCGCAGGAGCCGCCCGTTGTGCAGCTCCGGGAACGGGATGCGGCCGCAGGAGCCCACCACGCCGTCGAGGTTGATCAGCGAGGTGTTGGCCTCGGTCGAGCTCCAGCCCTCGAGGATGCGCTCGACGCCGAAGCGCTCCGTGAAGACCCGCCACACGTCGGCGCCGAGGCCGGCCCCCATCATGACGCGCAGGCGGTGCGCGCGGTCGTCGGGCCGCGGGGGCTGGTGGGCGAGGTAGCGGCAGATCTCGCCGACGTATTGGAAGCCCGTCACACCATGGCGGCGCACCTCGTCCCAGAAGCGGCTCGCCGAGAAGCGGCGCGCGAGCCAGACCGAGGCGCCCTGCGCGAGGGCGCAGGAGAGGACGACCATCCCGCCCGCGCCGTGGTAGAGCGGCAGCACGCAGGCCAGCACGTCGGCCGGGCCGTAGCCCGCCACCGCCGACATGCCGTCGCCGACCCCGAGCCAGCGCATGTGCGAGAGGCGCGCGGCCTTGGGCAGGCCGGTGGTGCCCGAGGTGTAGACGAAGAGCAGGTCGTCGCCGGCGACCAGGCCCGCGCGCCAGGTGGGATCCGGATCCGTTTCCGGGGCGCCGGCGAGCGCCTCGTCCCACGCGCCGGGACCGGACCCGGCGCCCGGGTCCTGCGCGACGAACGCGGGCGGGGCCGCCGCGCCCAGGGACGCGAGCGCCTCCCGGCACTCGCTGCCCGCGATCAGGAGCTTCGGCGCCACCGCCGCGATCGCGTGCGCGAGCGCGGGGCCGCGAAGCTGCGTGTTGAGCAGTGCGGTGGTGACGCCGAGCTTCGCAAGGCCCATCCAGGTGGCCGGGAACTCGGGGCGGTTCTCCATGAGGAGCGCCGCGACGTCCCCGCGCCGCAGGCCGAGCCCGCGGGCGGCGTGCGCGCTGCGGTTGGCCAGCGCGTTCAGCGCGCCGTAGCCGACCGTGCGCTCCTCGTAGCGCAGGAAGACCCGCTCGGGGTGCGCGGCCGCCCGCTCCTCGAGCCGGTCGCCGACCGTATACGTCTGGCCCGGCCGGTGGCGCAGGGTCGCGGCCGAGAGCTGCGCGAGCTTGCGCTGGGTCTCCTCGCGCGGGACGGGCGGCGGGGGCATCGGCGCGCATGCTAACCCGGGAGCTGCGCGCCGGCGTGGACGGGCGTCGCGTAGGGGCGCGGGATCCACGGGCGTCGCGTGGCAGCGCGGGCGCGCCCTGCCTGGCCTAGAGTCGGGAGCCGATGATCCTGCGCCCCGGCGTGACGCACGACAGCCGCTTCTTCTGGGACGGCCTGCGCGAGCGCAAGCTCCGCATCCAGCGCTGCGCCGCGTGCGGCAGGCTCCAGCATCCGCCCGCACCCATGTGCAGCGCCTGCCATTCCTTCGAGATGGCGGCGATCGAGGCCTGCGGGCGCGGCACCGTCCACAGCTTCGTGGTCGCCGAGCACCCGAAGATCCCGCCTTTCGAGTACCCGAACGTGATCGTGCTGGTCGAGCTCGAGGAGGGCACGCGGCTGGTGTCGCGGCTGCGGGGCGTGGCGCCCGACGCCGTCGCGATCGGCCAGCCCGTGGTGGTCGACTTCGAGCGCGTGGACGACGAGCTGACCCTGCACTGCTTCCGGCCGGCCGGGTCCTAGGGTGGCGCGCGCCTCGTTCGCGGGCCGGGCGGCGATCGCCGGGATCGGGCAGACCGAGTTCTCGAAGCGCTCGGGGCGCAGCGAGCTGCGGCTCGCCTGCGAGGCGACGCTGGCGGCGCTCGCCGACGCGGGGCTCGCGCCGGCCGACGTGGACGGCTTCGCCACCTTCACCATGGACAACAACCCGGAGATCGAGCTGGCGCGCGCGATCGGCGCCGGGCCGCTGCGCTTCTTCTCGCGCGTGCACTACGGGGGCGGGGCGGCCTGCGCGGCCGTGATGCAGGCCGCGCTGGCCGTCGCGTCGGGCGCCGCCGAGGTGGTGGTCTGCTACCGCGCCATGAACGAGCGCTCGGAGCAGCGCTTCGGGATCGGCGTCGTCCCGGGTGCGGCTCCGACCACCGAGAGCGCGCACTTCGGCTGGTACGCCCCCTTCGGGCTGCTGACGCCGGCCTCCTGGGTGGCGATGCAGGCGCAGCGCTACCTGCACGACTTCGGGGCCACCACCGAGGCCTTCGGCCGCGTCTCCGTCGCGTGTCGCCGCCACGCGGCCACCAACCCGGCCGCCTGGTTCCACGGCCGCCCCATCACCCTCGCCGACCACCAGGCCTCGCGCTGGATCGTGCGCCCGCTGCGGCTCCTCGACTGCTGCCAGGAGAGCGACGGCGCGGTCGCGGTGGTGGTGACCACGACCGAGCGTGCACGCGATCTGCGCCGCCCGCCCGCCGTGATCCGCGCCGCCGCCCAGGGTGCGAGCCGCGACCAGCACATGATGACCAGCTACTACCGCGACTCGATCGGCGAGCTACCGGAGATGGCCTTCGTGGCGCGCCAGCTCCACGAGCAGGCCGGCGTGCGCCCGCACGAGTTCCAGACCGCCGTGATCTACGACCACTTCACCCCTTTCGTGCTGGCCCAGCTCGAGGCCTTCGGCTTCTGCGGGCGCGGCGAGGCCAAGGACTTCGTCCGGGACGGGCGCATCGAGCTCGGCGGTGCGCTCCCGATCAACACCCACGGCGGCCAGCTCGGCGAGGCCTACGTCCACGGCATGAACGGGGTCGCCGAAGGGGTGCGACAGGTACGGGGCGAAGCGGTCAACCAGGTGCCCGGCGTGGAGAACGTCCTCGTGACGGCGGGCACCGGCGTCCCGACCAGCGCGATCGTGCTGGGGCGTGGCTGAAGCCCTGGCCCGACGAGCCGACCGCGATCCGGCACCATCGGGGCCGATGGCCTTCGAGGTCTGGGCGACGATGGATCCGCGCCTCGCGCTGCGCGACGTGCCCGCGCACGCGCGCCGCGCCGAGAGTCTCGGCTACACCGGGCTCCAGGTTCCCGAGGCGGTGCACGACGGCCTGCTCGCCGCCGCGCTCGCGCTCGAACACACACGCACCCTGCGGGTCGCGACGAGCGTCCTGGTGGCGTTCCCGCGCAGCCCGATGGTCGTCGCACACGCGGCCTGGGACCTGGCGGCGCTGTCGGGCGGACGCTTCGAGCTGGGGCTCGGCTCGCAGGTGCGCGGCAACGTCGAGGAGCGCTACGGCGTCGCGTGGGCACCGCCGGTCCCGCGCATGCGCGAGTACGTGGGGGCGCTGCGGGCGATCTGGCGCAGCTGGCAGGACGGCGCGCCGCTCGCCTTCGCGGGTGAGCACTACCGCCTGGGCCGCATGCAGCCCTTCTTCGCGCCGGACCCGATCGCGTCGGGGCCGCCACGCGTCGCGCTCGGCGCGGTCGGCCCTGCGATGACGCGCCTCGCCGGCGAGGTGGCCGACACGCTGGTGACGCACCCGACCCAGGCCTGCGCCACGCTGCTGCACGCGCGGGTGGCGCCGGCCGTCGCCGAGGGCGAGCGGCGAGCGGGCCGCGCGGCCGGCGCCTGCGCGATCGTCGCGGGCGGCTTCGTCGCGACCGGGCCCGACGAGGCCGCGGTGCGTGCCGAGCGCGAGCGGATCCGCGGGTACCTGGGCTTCCTCTACTCGACGCCGTCGTACGCCCCTGCGCTCGCGGCCCTCGGGGTCCCCGAGCTCGGCGGCGAGCTCCGGGCGCTCGCCCGCGCCGGGCGCTGGGCCGAGCTGCCCTCTCGGATCCCGGACGAGATCCTCGACGCGGTGGCGCCGGCAGCGTGCTACCCCGGGATCGCGGACGTGCTGCGTGGTCGGCTGGGCACGGTGTGCGCGGGGCTCAGCTTCCCGATGCCCGCCGATCCCGCCGGCGACGAGGGCGCCCGCGCGGCGATCGCCGCCCTGCGCGCCTGACGCGTTCCCGCCGCGTCGTCTAGATTGAGCCGCCATGAGCAGCGCCCCGCGCTCCGGCGGCTCCGACTCCGAGGCTCCGAGCGACTTCCTGCGCGAGAAGGTCACCGGCGACGTGGCGGCGGGCCGGCACGGCGGCCGGGTCGTGACGCGCTTCCCGCCCGAGCCGAGCGGCTGGCTGCACGTAGGCCACTCGCGGCCGATCTGCCTCAACTTCGGCCTCGCCCGCGAGTTCGGCGGGCGCTGCCACCTGCGCTTCGACGACACCAACCCGGTCAGCGAGGAGACCGAGTACGTCGACGCGATCCAGGCCGACGTGCGCTGGCTCGGCTTCGACTGGGGCCCCGATCTCTACTATGCGTCGGACTACTTCGGGCAGCTCTACGCGTGGGCCGAGGAGCTGGTCGCGAAGGGGCTCGCCTACGTCTGCGACCTCTCGTCCGAGCAGATCCGGGAGTACCAGGGCACGCTCACCGAGCCCGGCCGGCCCTCGCCGTACCGGGACCGCGCGGTCGCCGAGAACCTCGATCTCTTGCGGCGCATGAAGGCCGGGGAGTTCGAGCCGGGCGCGCGCGTGCTGCGCGCCCGGATCGACATGGCGTCCTCCGTGCTGCCGATGCGCGACCCGGTGCTCTACCGGATCGTGCGCGCCCGCCACCACCGGACCGGCGACGCCTGGCACATCTACCCGATGTACGACTTCGCCCACCCGCTGTCCGACGCGATCGAGGGCATCACCCACTCGCTGTGCTCGGCGGAGTTCACCGATCACCGGCCGCTCTACGACTGGTTCGTCGAGCACTGCTCGGTGCCGAGCCGGCCGGAGCAGACCGAGTTCGGACGGCTCGATCTCTCCTACACCGTGATGAGCAAGCGCTGGCTCAAGCGCCTCGTCGAGGAGGGGCGCGTACGCGGCTGGGACGACCCGCGCATGCCGACGCTCGCGGGCCTGCGCCGGCGGGGCGTGCCGCCGGCGGCGATCCGCAACTTCAACCGCGACATCGGGATCACGCGCCGCGACATCACGATCGAGCTGCCGCGCTTCGAGCACGCGGTGCGCGACGAGCTCAACCGCACGGCGCCGCGCGTGATGGCGGTGCTGCACCCGCTGCGGGTCGTGATCGAGAACTTCCCCGAGGACGAGACGCTCGACTTCGATGCGGTGAACAACCCCGAGGACCCGGCCGCGGGCACCCGGCGCGTGCCCTTCTCGCGGGTCCTCTACATCGAGCGCGAGGACTTCCTCGAGGAGCCGCCGAAGAAGTTCTACCGGCTCGCGCCGGGACGCGAGGTGCGGCTGCGCGCAGCGTGCCTGATCCGCTGCGAGTCGGTCGTGAAGGATGCGGCGGGGGAGGTCGTGGAGCTGCGCTGCACCTGGGACCCGGCCTCGCGCGGCGGGAACGCCCCGGACGGGCGCAAGGTGGGGGCGACCCTGCACTGGGTGTCGGCCCGCCATGCGCTGCCCGCCGAGGTACGGCTCTACGAGACGCTCTTCACGGTCGAGGATCCGATGGGCGAGGCCGAGCGCCGGGGGCTCGAATACACGAGCTTCCTGAACCCCGCCTCCGAGGCGGTTCTGCGCGGCTGCCGGGTCGAGCCGAGCCTCGCGGACGCGGCGCCGGGGACCGCGCTCCAGTTCGAGCGGCTCGGCTACTTTGCGGTGGACGCCGACTCGAAGCCCGGCGCGCTGGTCTTCAACCGCACGGTGACGCTGCGCGACGAGTGGGCGAAGCTCCAGAAGCGCGGGAGCACGTAGCTGCGGATCCCGCACGAGGGAGGATCCCCGTGGCGAAGCAGCCCGACGACCCCGAGCGGCGCGACCGGGATCCGGCCGCGGAGCTGCTCGCGAGCCGCCAGCCGGAGATCGAGGCGGAGACGCGTTCGGCGCTGCGGCGCGTGGTGCTCGTGATCGTCACCGCGACGCTCGTGGGGCTCGTCCTCTACCTCGCGTACCAGGGATAGCGCGGGGCCTCAGATCGCCGGAACCGTGAAGCCGTCCTTCACCGGCTCGAGCTTCTCGAAGTGCGGGCCGAGCTGCTCCGCGAGGCTCGCGACCGTCCAGCGCTCGGGGCTGTGGAACTTCGTGTCGAGCCGGGGGTGCGACGCCACCGTCACGTCCTTGGCCCAGATCACGAAGACCTGCCCGGAGACGCGCGCCGCGAGTGGTGACGCGAGCCAGCCGACCAGCGGCGAGACGTTCTCGGGCGCGAAGGTGTCGAAGCCCTCCTCGGGCTTCTGGAACATCGCGGCCAGCGGGCCGGCGTCGTTCATGCGCGTGCGGGCGCGCGGCATGATCACGTTGGCGGTGATGCCGTACTTCAGCATCAGCTGCGCCGCCCCCATCGTCAGGGCGACGATGCCGGCCTTCGCGGCCGAGTAGTTGGGCTGGCCGGGCGGCGCGAAGAGCGCGGACTCCGACGAGGTCGTGATCAGGCGCCCGTAGACGCCGGCGCCGGCCTTGGCGCGCTCGCGCCAGAGCGCGGTGGCGTGGCGCATGGTGCAGAAGTGGCCCTTCAGGTGCACGCGGATCACCGCGTCGAAGTCCGCCTCGCTCATGTTGAAGAGCGTCGCGTCGCGCAGGAAGCCGGCGTTGCAGACCACGATGTTGGCGTCGCCGAAGGTCTGGAGCGCCGTGTCGAACATCGCCTTCGAGGCGTTCCAGTCCGCGACGTCGCCGAAGTGCGGCACCGCCTCGCCGCCCGCCGCGCGGATCTCCTCGCAGACCGCGCGCGCCGCGCTCTCGTCGCGCCCGCTGCCGTCGGCCTTGGCGCCGATGTCGTTCACCACCACCCGCGCCCCGAGCCGCGCCAGCTCGAGCGCATGACAACGCCCGAGCCCCGCGGCTCCCCCGGTCACGATCGCAACCTTCCCCTCGAGCATCCTGCCTCCTTCAGAGGCGGGGACAGACCCGGCGATCCGGCGATTCGAGCGGGGGCCTCGCTCGAAAGGGCCAGCGAGCGAATCGCCGGATCGCCGGGTCTGTCCCCGCCCTCAAAGCCTCTCGATGATGGTGCCGGTGCCGACGGCGGCGCCGCAGCACATGGTGACGAGCGCGGTGCTGGCGTTGCGGCGCTCGAGCTCGTGGAGGGCGGTCACGAGCAGGCGCGAGCCGGTGGCGCCGACCGGGTGGCCGAGCGCGATCGCGCCGCCGTTCACGTTCACCTTGGCCATGTCGACGCCCGTCACCTGGGCCCAGGAGAGGACGACGGCCGCGAAGGCCTCGTTGACCTCGAAGAGGTCGATGTCGCTCATCTTCATGCCCGTCTTGCGGAACAGCGCCTCGGTCGCGTCGATCGGGCCGTCGAGCAGGTAGTAGGGGTCGGTGCCGACCACCACGTCCTGCACGATGCGCGCGCGCGGACGCAGGCCGAGGGCCCGGGCCTTCTCGGCGCTCATCCACAGCACGCCGGAGGCACCGTCGCTGATCTGCGACGAGTTGCCCGCCGTGTGCATCCCCGTCGGCAGGACGGGTGCGAGCGCCGCCAGGCCCTCGAGGGTGGTCGGGCGCAGCCCCTGGTCGCGGGTGACGACGCGGGTCTTCCCGCTCGGCGCGCCGGCGTCGTCGAGCACCGGCGCCTCGACCGGCAGGATCTCGCGGTCGAAGCGGCCTTCGGCGACCGCCTGGGCGGCCTTCTCCTGCGAGGCGAGCGCGAAGCGGTCCACGTCCTCGCGCGTGATGCCGCGGTTCTTCGCGATCCGCTCGGCCGCCTCGAACTGCGAAGGCGCCTGGTCCCAGGGCCAGTTGGGGGTCTGGAAGAAGCCGGGGCCGTGGATCACGTTCGCCCCGAGCCCGACGTGGCTCATCATCTCGATCCCGCACGCGACGCCGATGTCGATCGAGCCCGCGGTGACCAGCGCGCGCACCAGGTGGTTGGCCTGCTGGCTCGAGCCGCACTGGGTGTCGACCGTCGTGGCGCCGGCCGTGAAGGACTTCCCGGCCGACAGCCAGGCGTTGCGCGCGATGTTGTTCGACTGCTCGCCGGCCTGGGTCACGCAGCCGCCGATCACCTGCTCGACGTCGCCGGGGTCGATGCCGGCCTTCTCGCACAGCGCGAACTGCACCTTCGCGAGCAGCTGCGTCGAGTGCAGGCCCGACAGGTCGCCCTTGCCCATCTTGCCGCGGGCGATCGGGGTGCGGAGCGCTTCGACGATGACGGCTTCTCGCATGGAGGACTCCTTCGCGTTCAGAGCTGGCCCAGGATCATGCCGCTGGTGGGGACGCCGACACCGGCGGTCACCAGCACGTGGTCGTTCTTCGCGGGCTGGTTGAGCGAGGTCCCGCGGATCAGACGCACGCCCTCGTTCACCCCGTTCATGCCGTGGATGTAGGCCTCGCTGAGCTGGCCGCCGTGGGTATTGCAGGGCAGCCGCCCGCCCACCTCGAGCGCGCCGTCCTTCACGAAGTCCTTGGCCTCGCCCCGCTTGCAGAAGCCGAAGGACTCGAGCTGCCAGAGCACGATCGGGGTGAAGGCGTCGTAGAGGATGGCCGCGTCGACGTCGGAGGGCCCGAGCCCTGCCATCGCGTAGGCCTGCTTCGCGACGAGGTCCATCTCCGGCAGGAAGGTGATGTCGGGCCGGTAGAAGCTCGTCATGTTCTCCTGGTCGCGGGCGGCGGCCTGGCCGATGCCGCGGATCACCGCACCCTTCGCCTTCAGGTCCCGCGCGCGCTCCACCGTCGTCACGATCTGCGCGCAGCCCCCGTCGCTCTCCTGGCAGCAGTCGAAGAGCCGGAGCGGCTCGGCGATCCAGCGCGAGGCCTGGTGGTCCTCGATCGTGAGCGGGACGCCGTGGAAGAAGGCGGCCGGGTTGTTCAGCGCGTGCTTGCGCGTCGAGACCGCCACCTGCGCGAGGTCGCGCCCCGTACAGCCGTAGTCGTGCATGTAGCGCTGCGTGTACATCGCCACCCACGAGGCCGGCGTCAGCAGGCCGAAGGGCAGGTACCAGCTCCAGTGGATCAGGTCCGCCGTGACGATGCCCTCGGAGATGCCGGTCGAGTAGCGGCGCCCCGAGCGCTCGTTGAAGGCGCGGTACACGACGACCGTCCGGGCGACGCCGGTCGCCACCGCCAGCACCGCCTGCTGGAGGACACCGATCGCCGCGCCGCCGCCGTAGGGGATGCGGCTGAAGAAGGTGAGGTCGCCGATCCCGACGGCGCGCGCCAGCTCGATCTCGTCGCTCGAGTCCATCGTGAAGGTGGTCATGCCGTCCACGTCCGCCGGCGAGAGGCCGGCGTCGTCGAGCGCCGCCCGCACCGCCTCGCAGGCGAGCTGGAGCTCGGAGCGCCCCGAGTTCTTGGAGTACTCGGTCTGCCCGATCCCCACGATCGCGGCCCGGTCCTGGAGCGGGCTCGTCATCGCCCGGTCCCCTGCTCGCGCGGCAGCGCGAGCCGCACCGTCCCCGTCACGTGGTTGCCCCAGGCGTTCTTGCCCGCGATCTCCACGACCAGCTCCCCCTTCGCCTCGTCCTTGCTCTTCACGCTGCCGGCCATCTTCATGGTGTCGCCGGGGAGGTTCGGCGCGCCGAGCTTGATCGCGACGCCCCGCAAGAGCGCATCCGGCCCGGCCCAGTCGGTGACGTAGCGCCCGACCAGCCCGTTGGTGGTGAGGATGTTCATGAAGACGTCGCCCATGCCCTGGGCCTGGGCGGCGGCCCGGTCGTGGTGGACCGGGGTGAAGTCGCGCGACGCGAGCGCGCCGGCCACGACGAGGGTCACGGTGATCGGGATCGGCAGCTCGGGGAGCGCCTCGCCCACCTGCACGGACTCGAAGCGGCGCGTCGTCGGCGTCATGCGATCTGGGCCTCCGGACCGGGCGGGCTCGCGGCCAGCTCGCGGCCGAGCGTGGCCAGGGTGGGGGCCGCACCGCCGACGCCCTGCGCGAGCGAGCGCGACCACAGGAAGTAGCGATGGATCGGGTAGTCGACGTCGACCCCGAGGCCGCCGTGCAGGTGCTGCGTGGTGTCGGTGATGCGCTGGCCGGCCTCGGCAGCCCAGAAGCGCGCGACGAGCAGCTCGCGCGCGGCCGGGAGCCCCTCGGCGAGCCGCCAGGCCGCGCGCCAGGTCGTCCAGCGGAGTGCCTGGAGGTCGATCCAGGCGTCGGCGGCCCGCTGCTGGACGGCCGGGAAGGAGCCGATCGGCGCGCCGAACTGCTCGCGCTCGCGCAGATGGCCGGTGGTGATCTCGAGCGCCCGCTCGCAGACACCGATCTGGGTGGCGCAGGCCGCGATCACGCCACAGTCGTGGGTGAAGCGAGCGACGGCGGAGCCGTCGCCCATCCGGCTGGCGGCGGAGCCGTCGCCCATCCGGCTGGCGGCGGAGCCGTCGCCGCCGAGGCGGTCCGCGCCGGCGACGCGCGCGCCGTCGAGCTCGAGCGCGAAGAGGGGCGTGCCGGTGGACATGCGCGCTGCCGTCCAGCTCACCCCGGCGGCCGCGGGATCGAGCAGGAAGACCCCCGTGGCGCCGTCGAGCGCGGCCGGCACGAGCACGCGCGCGGCGCGCGGGCCGAGCGGAACGAAGCGCTTGGCGCCGTCGAGCCGGACGTCGCTGCCGTCGCGGCGGGCGCGCGTGGCGGGCCGTTCGACGTCGCCCGAGCCGGGGTCGTCGAGCGCCGCCGAGAGCAGCGCCTCGCCCGACGCGAGCGGTGCGAGCCAGGCCGCCTGCTGGGCGGCGTCGCCGAAGCGCGCGATCGGAAGCCCGCCCGTGACGAGCGCCGCGCCCACCGGCGCCGGGGCCACCGCGCGCCCCACCTCCTCGCAGAGCGCGAGGAGCTCGGGCAGGCCGAGCCCCATGCCGCCCTGGGTCTCCGGCACGGCGACACCGAGCAGATTCGCCTCGGCGAGCGTCGCCCAGAGCCGAGCATCGAAGCCGTCCGCAGCCTCGGCCGCCCCGAGCCGCTCGCGCGTCACCTCCTTGTCGAGGATGCCGCGCGCCAGCTCGCGGATCGCCGCCTGCTCCTCGCCGGGCCGGAAGTCCACGCTACCTCCCGCCCGCGGGATGGAAGAAGGGGAGCTTCAGCGCCTCGTCGGCCGCCTCGATGCGCGCCTGCACGCGCATACCGATCCGGATCTCGTCCGGCTTGCAGCCGGCCATGTTCGCGACGATCCGGGTCCCCTCGTCGAGGTCGACGAGCACGACCGGCAGCGGGTAGTCGTAGCCGGGCACCGGCGGGTGGTGCAGCACGACGTAGCTGTGGACCGTTCCGGCGCCCTTCGAGACGACCCAGTCCCACTCGATCGACTGGCAGCTCCCGCACATGGGCCGCGGCGGATGGCGGAGCGTCCCGCACGCCTTGCAGCGCTGGATGCGCAGCTCGCCGGCGGCGATGCCCTCCCACCACCACTGGTTGTCGTGGCCGAGCGGGGGCGCGAGGCGGCGGGGCTTCGGGGGGGCCGCGGCGTCGCTCGGGGCGGCCGCGGAGGCCGGCTGAGCGGGTCTGAACTTCAGGACCCGGAAGGTCATCCAGCCCAGCTCCTCGCCGTGCTGGTCCGTGAAGATGGTGCGCGTGTCGATGAAGTACCCGACGCCGAGGGCGGTCGCCTTCTGCTCCGAGATCGCCTCGATCACGGTGGACGAGACGACCTCGTCGCCGGGCCGCAGGTAGCGCGTGTAGCCCTGCTCGCTGTTGGTGGCGACGACGGAGGGGTAGCCGGCCTCCGTCAGCAGGCGATGGACCGCGAGCTGCTCGTCGCTCGAGTCCTCCATCTGCGCGGCCATCGCCATGCCGCGCATGCTCCAGGCCTGGAGCATCGTCGGCGGTGCCACGAGGCCGCCATGAACGGACTTCTCGGCGGCGCCGCGGTCCGTATACACCGGGAGGTGGTCCTCCATCGCCTCGCACCACACGCCGATCATCGCCTCGTTGACGGGATAGGGTCCGGTCGCCGGCGGCCCGGTCCTGCGTCCGACGAACGCGCGCAGCTTCGCCTCGAGCTCCTGCCTGTCCATCGTGCCTCCGCTCAGGCCCGCACGCCTTCCGATTTCGCTCGCCTGCGGCTCACTGCGCGCGGGCTCCGCGCGCCTGCCGGGGAAGTCCGAGCGCTGCCAGCGCGATGATCTCGCGCTGCACCTCGTTGACGCCGCCGCCGAAGGTGAGCGTGGTGGCGGCCCGGTAGGCGCGCTCGAGCATGCCGCCGAAGAGCGCGCCGGGCTCCCCCTCGCGCACGAGCCCCGCCGGCCCCGTGATCTCGAGCAGGAGCCGGTAGCACTCCACGAAGAACTCGGTGCCGAGAACCTTCACCGCCGAGGCGTCGGCCGGGTGCGGCTGGCCCGCCTCGAGCGACCAGGCCGAGCGCCAGTTCAGCACCTTCAGCGCCTCGAGCTTCGCGTAGACACGAGCGAGCTGGAGCTGCACCCACGGCTCGTCGAGCAGGCGCCCGCCGCCCGGCTTCTCCACCTTTGCCGCCCAGCCCCAGACCGCCTCGAGCAGGGCGTCGGCGGTGCCCGGCGTCGCGAGCGTCACGCGCTCGTGGTTGAGCTGCGAGGTGATCAGCCTCCAGCCGCCGTTCACCGGCCCGACCGTGTGGGCGACCGGCACCCGCACGCCCTCGTAGTAGGTGGCGTTGGTGCGCTCGCCCCCCACCGTGCGGATCGGGGTCACCGTGAAGCCCGGTGACGAGGTCGGCACCAGGATGATCGTGATGCCCTTGTGCTTCGGAGCCTCGGGATCGGTGCGGGCGGCGAGCCAGACGTAGTCCGCGTCGTGCGCGTGGGTCGTGTAGATCTTCTGGCCGTCGATCACCCACTCGTCGCCCTCGCGCACCGCAGTGGTTCGCAGCGAGGCGAGGTCGGTGCCGGCACCCGGCTCGGTGTAGCCGATCGCGAAGAAGAGCTCGCCGCGCAGGATCCCGGGCAGCAGCGCGCGTTGCTGCTCCGGCGTGCCGTGGGCCATCAGCGTGGGGCCGATCGTGTTGACGGAGATGATCGGGAGCGGCGCGTGCGCCCGGTAGGTCTCCTCCCAGAAGATCAGCTGCTCGAGCGGGCCCCGGCCCTGGCCCCCGAACGCGCGCGGCCAGCCGATCCCGAGCCAGCCGTCGCGCCCCATGCGCCCGACCACCTCGCGGAAGACGGGCCCGCCCATGTCGTCCCACTCGGCGTCGAGCGCCGCGCGCAGGGCCGGCGTGAACAGCTCCCGGTAGTACGCGCGCAGCTCGTGGCGCAGGGCATTCTGCTCGGCCGTGAAGTCGAGGTGCATCGGGGGGTGGGGCTCCGGAGGCGCAGCACGAGAATGAAACGTGTTTCAATATTGCCGAGCCGGTGCGAACCGGCAAGCCCCGACACCTCCGACCCCGGACCGGCCACCTATCCGGGAAGGACGGACCGCGTCCGGGAGGTGGGGATGCGTTTGGGAATCCTGGCGCTCGCGATCGTCTGGGCTCTCGCCGGAACACCGGGACGAGCGCTCGCCACCACGGTCTTCGAACGACCGGCCGCCGACCCGTTCCTGGCCGGCACCCTGTTCAGCGATCTCCAGCGCCTCCGCGAAGCCGCCACCCCGTTCGCCCTCTCGCAGCCGGCCGGCATCGACGCGCTCGTCTGGTGGGGCGGCTACTTCTCGTTCGAGGAGGTCCCGAACCCCGGGACGAGCCCGTTCGAGATCCGCTTCTTTGCCGACACGGGCGCCGGGCCGGAGGCGACGCCCTTCCTGGTCGCTGCCGTCACCGCCACGATCTCCGCGTTCCCAGCCTCGCTGCAGCAGTTCGAGTACGAGGCGCGGCTGCCCGCCGAGCTCGCCCTGGGCGCCGGCCTTTGGTGGATCTCGATCGTCGACGTCGACACCGCGCCGCCGACCTTCGCATGGCGCAAGGGCAGCGAGGTCGCTTCGTCCTTCTCGCGGCCTCCGGCGGGAGGCTGGGAGCAGACGCACGGGCTCGCGAGCGTCCGGCTCGAGGGGCGGGTCCTGCCGGAGCCCGGCCCGGTGCTGCTCGCCGCGATCGGCCTCGCCCTCCTGGGCGCCCGCGCGCAGCGGCACGCTCGCTAGTGCCCTGTGTCGGAAGTTCGCCTGCATTCGATCGCGGCTACGGGCCGCTCGCAGCGTTGCGCTCCCGCCCCATGGCGACGGCCATGGCTCGGTCGCGCGCCTTGCGAGCGGCCCGTAGCCGCGATCTCGGTGCACACCCAGCCGCCCGCGACGGCTCGAGACTTCGACGGCGAACTTCCGACACCGGACACGAGCCGGCTGGCCGCCTCCGCGTGAAGCCGCCACCCTGCGCGCGTGCGCGCCGTCCTCTTCGACTTCGACTACACGCTCGCGGACTCCTCCGACGCGATCGTCGAGTGCTTCGGCGCGGGGCTCTCGGCCGTGGGGCTGCCGGCGGTTCCGGCCGAGCGGATCCGGCGCACGATCGGGCTGCCCCTGCCCGAGGCCCTGTGGGCGCTCCACGGCGTGGCCGACGCGACGCTGGCGGCGCGCTTCCGCGAGGGCTTCCACACGCTGGCCGAGCGCATCATGCACGAGCGCACGCGGGTCTTCGAGCCGGTCGCCGGCGTGATCGCGGCGCTGCGCGCCAGCGGCCTCGCCACGGCCATCTGCTCGACCAAGCGCCGCGGCCAGATCGAGCGCATCCTCGCGCGCCACGCGCTGCTCGACGGCTTCGACGCGATCGTCGGCGGCGAGGACGTGACGCGCCACAAGCCCGCCCCCGACGCGCTGCTGCTCGCGCTCGCGCAGCTCGGCGTCGCACCCGAGGGCGCGCTCTACGTCGGCGACCACCGGGTGGACGCCGACGCCGCGGCGCACGCGCAGGTCCCCTTCGTCGCCGTCCTGTCGGGCCCCTCGCCGCCGGAGGACTTCGCGGGTCGTCCGGTCCGCGCCTTCCTCGGCTCGGTGGCCGAGCTGCCGGCCCTGCTGGCCACCTCCCCGGCGGCCCGCGGAGGCCAGCGCGCGTAGCTCCCGATCCGCCGGGGACCGCCGGGACGCCGGCTACGCCGGCTGCGCCAGGCGGTCTCCGATCGCGGCGAGCTGCGCCGACGCGGGGCCGAGCGTGAGCTCGATCTGGCGTGCCCACAGGTAGTAGCGGTGGATCGGGTAGTCGACGTCCACGCCGATCCCGCCGTGCAGGTGCATCGCGGCGTACGCGATCGCGTGTCCGGCGTCGCCGGCGAAGAACTTCGCGATCTCGACCGCGTCGCTCGCCGGCTCTTCGCGCGCGAGCAGGTCGGCCGCCTGCCAGGTGACCAGCCGGAGCGCCTCGAGGTCGCAGTAGGCGTCGGCGGCGCGGGTGTGCACGGCCTGGAAGCTCCCGATCGGGCGGTCGAACTGCTGGCGCTGGGCCGCGTAGCCGGCGGTGATGCGCAGCGCCTTCTCGGCGACGCCGACCTGCATCGCGCAGAGGGCCGCCCGGGCGCGCTCGACCGTCCACTGGAGCGCCGCCCGGCCGGCCGCGCCCGGCGCGACCACGACGGCGTCGGCCGCGACCGGCGCGCCGTCGAGCGCAAGCCAGCCCTGGATCGAGCGGTCCGTCGCGAGCTGCGGCTCGAGGCTCGTGCCCGCGCCGCGCGGATCGACGAGGAAGAGCCCGACGCCGCCGGGGCCGGTGGCAGGGACCAGCACGCGCTCGGCGACGTGGGCGGCGGGCACGCAGAACTTCACGCCCGCGAGGCGCCAGCCGGCGCCGTCCTGCGTGGCCTTCGTGGCGGGCGCCAGCGGATCCACGTTGTCCGGCTCCGCGAAGGCCGCGCTCAGGATCGTGCGTCCGGCGACGAGCGGCGGGAGCCAGCGCTCCTGGAGCGTTGCGTCCGCAAAGCGCGCGATCGGCAGCGCGGCACCGGCCAGGGCGGCCCACGCCGGCACCGGCGCCACCGCGCGGCCGATCTCCTCGAGCAGCACGCACAGCTCGAAGACGCCGTAGCCGCTCCCCCCGACCGCCTCGGGCAGCGCCGCCCCGAGGAGGTTCGCCTCGGCGAGCGTCGCCCAGAGCTTCCGGTCGACGCGCTCGTCGCTCCTCTCGACCTCGCGCAGGCGATCGGGCGTCGCCTCGGCCTCGAGGATCTTGCGCGCGAGCTCGCGCAGCGCGTTCTGTTCGTCGGTGAACGAGAAATCCACGGCAGGAGCCTCCGCGCTCAGCTCTTGTAATGGGGCAGGCCGAGGCCGGCCATGGCGATGATGTCGCGCTGCACCTCGTTGGTGCCGCCGCCGAAGGTGAGGATCAGGGTTGCGCGGTACATGCGCTCGAGGCGGCCGCGGGCGACGGCGCCGGGCGAGCCGTCCCGGATCGTGCCCGCCGGCCCCAGCACCTCCATCAGGCGCCGGTACGCCTGCACGTAGAGCTCGGTCGCGTAGACCTTCACCGCCGAGGCATCGGCCGGATGGAGCTTTCCCTGCGTCATGCTCCAGGCGAGCTTCCACTGCATGAGGCGCAGCGCCTCGAGCTTCGCGTGCACCCAGGCGAGCGCCTCGCGCACCCAGCCCTGGTCGATCACGCGGCGCCCGTCGGTGAGCTTCGTCGCGCTTGCCCACTGGCGCACCTCCTCGAACATGCGCGCGGACGGGCCGTAGGGCGTGAGCGAGACCCGCTCGTGGTTGAGCTGCGAGACGATCAGCCCCCAGCCGTTGTTCTCGCCGCCGACCAGGTAGCGGTGCGGCACGCGCACGTTCTCGTAGTAGGTGGTGTTGGTGCGGACGTCGCCGACCGTGTGCGTCGGCGTCATCTTGAAGCCCGGCGCCGTGGTCGGGACCAGGAACATCGAGATGCCACGGTGCTTGGGCGCGCCCGGATCGGTGCGCGCGGCGAGCCAGACGTAGTCCGCGAAGTCGGCGAGGCTCGTGAAGACCTTCTGGCCGTCGATCACCCACTCCTCACCGTCGCGCACCGCGCGCGTCTTCAGCGACGCGAGGTCGGTGCCGGCGCCCGGCTCGGAGTAGCCGATCGCGAAGTGGCACCTGCCGGCCAGGATCCGGGGCAGGAACTCGCGCTTGATCTCCTCGGAGCCGTAGGCTGCGAGCGTCGGGCCGACCGTGTTCAGCGTCAGGAAGGGCAGCGGGAAGCCCGCGCTCTGCACCTCGTCGGCGAAGATCATCTGCTCGATGGGGGTCCGGCCCTGGCCGCCGTACTCCCGGGGCCACCCGATCCCGAGCCAGCCGTCGGCGCCCATCGTCTCGAGCGCCTCGCGATAGAGCGGGCCGCCACCCTCGCTCCCCTGGATCTCGGCGACCAGCTCCGGGGTCATCATCCGGGCGAAGTAGCCACGCAGGTGGTCGCGGAGCTCGCGCTGCCCGGGCGTGAGGGCGATGTGCATGGGGGCCTCCCGCGTTTTTAGAACATGTATCACTTTCCCGGCTTCGATGCCCTGCGCCGGGGGCGTGCGGGATCCCGCTCGTCAGCGGCCGTCGAGGCAGCGGCGCGGGCTGCCGGCCTCCACCGGCCCCACCTCGCGCGCGGAGGCGGCCGGGTGCCCGATGGCGCCGTCGAGGAGGTTCTCGCTCCAGACGCAGACCGCGCCCGACGCCGGATCGAGCTCGACGACCACGCCCCAGGCCGCGAGAGCGGGGACGTGCTGGTAGTTCTGGTAGAGCGCGATGAGGGGAGGGGCCTTGGCGCGCGGGACCTCGCGCCAGGCGTCCCGCACGCGCCCCAGCCAGTGGCCGGAGACCGCGATCCGGATCCGCGGCTGCTCCTCGAAGAGCTTGGCGCACCACGGCTTCCCCACCCCGTTGCGGTCGATGCAGTGATGGTTCAGCACGAGGAAGCTCGCCTCGGGGCGCTTCGCGATCTCGGCCGCCGCCCAGGCGAGGTCCGCCGCGGACGGCGTGAGGTCGAGCGTGAGGACGAACCAGCCCGGCGCAAGAGGCGTCAGGGCGCTGCGGCCCGAGGGCGCCCTCTCCTGCGGCTGGTAGGCGAGCCGGGCGCGCAGCGCCTTCCAACCGCGATCGCCCTCGCCCCGCGGCTCCGGACCCGGTGGCGGGTAGTTGTCGAAGTCGTGGTTGCCGAACGCGATCGCATAGGGCATCCGGCAGGCGTCGAGGCGCTGCATCGCGGACCCTGCGCCGTCCCACTCCGCGGGGCGGAGCCGCGGCAGGTCCACCATGTCGCCGGTGTGCAGCACCATCGCGAAGCGCTCGCGCTGGCGGCAGAGCGCATCCGCCACCGCTTGCCAGGTGGCGAGCGAGTCGCCGCCCTGGTTCCACGCCCAGGACTGGGTGTCCGGCATCACGTAGAGCTGGAGCTTCCGGCCGCCCTCCGCCGCTTCCCGCGCGCTCGCCGGGGCGGGCCCGAGGAGCAACGGGAGGAGCAGCAGGCTCGCCGCACCGCGCCAGGTCGTCACGGCGACGAGGCTACCGGCTGTCCGTCCCGCCGTCCGCCCGCCCGCGCGCAGCCGCCGGCGGAGCGCCTCCTTTGCCCCCCATGGCCGCACCCTGCAAGATCTCCTCCTCGAGAAGGAGGAAGCGCCCTGGGAACCCGCCTGCGGAGGCTGCGCCGCGCCGAGCTTCCGAGCGATACCGTCGAGCTCGCGCGCGCGCTGATCGGCCGCGTGGTGGTGCGCGAGCACCGCGGCGAGCGGCTCGCCGGCCGCATCGTCGAGACCGAGGCCTACCCGGTCGGCGACGCTGCCGCCCACTCCTTTCGCGGCGAGACCGCGCGCAACCGCTCGCTCTTCCTGCGCCGGGGACACGCCTACGTGTACTTCTGCTACGGCTGCTGGTTCATGCTGAACGTGTCGAGCGAGACGGCGGGCGTCGGGGCCGGCGTGCTGCTGCGCGCGCTCGAGCCGATCGCGGGGCTCGCCACGATGGCGCGCCTGCGCGGCACGACCCGCCCGACCGACCTCGCACGGGGCCCGGGCCGGGTCGCCCAGGCGCTGGCCGTCGACCGGGGGCAGGACGGCCTCGATCTGTGCGCGCCCGGGCCGCTCTGGCTCGCCACGAACGGCGCCGGTGCCGGCCCGATCGCGAGCAGCGTGCGGATCGGCATCACCCGCGAGGCGCAGCGCGTGCTCCGCTTCTACGAGCGCGGGAACCCGCACGTGAGCGGCTCGCGGGCGCTCCGGCGCTGAACGAAGGCGCGGGCGGGAAGGGCTGCGCGCGCCGCGCGACCGGAAGGCGCGCGCTCGCGGCCCGGATCCGGCCGCGGCTTCGCGGCGCGCAAGACGGAGCTCAATAGAGCCGCAGCCGGACGAACGCCTCCGCCGGGCGCTCGGCGGCGCCCCAGTGGGCGGCGTGGGCGCGAGCGGGGCCGAGCAGGCCGGCCGCAGCGGCCTCCTGGCTCGCGTGCTGGCGGAGCGCGTCGAGCTTGCGCGGGAAGGCACCGGCGACCTCGACGCGAAGGTCCGGTGCCGCGGTGTCGAAGAGCCAGAGCTCGCGCGGGTACCAGGGCTCGAGCCCGTGTGTGGCGAGCTGCTCCGGGTGATAGTGCGGACTCGCGGCGCGGGGATAGACGGCGTCGATCGCGGCCTGACCCGCCGCTCGATGGTCGCTGTGCCCGGGCTCGGCGATGCCGCCGATCACCGTCCACAGGGTCTGGGGATCGTGCGCGAGCACGAGCTCCGGCCGCGCGCGCCGCAGCTCGCGGACGAGCTCGGCACGCAGCGGGTCGCCCGGCGCGAGCTCGCCGTCGGGATGGCCGAGCCAGACGAGCCGCGCGATCCCGAGCCGGTCCGCCGCCGCGTCCTGCTCGGCGCGCCGCAGCGCCGCCGGCTCGCGGGCCGCACCGCCGCGGCCGCCGTCGCTGCACACGACGAGCGTGACCTCCGCACCCGCCTCGACGAGCCGCCGGACGGTGCCGCCGGCGTAGAACTCGACGTCGTCCGGGTGCGCGCCGATCGCAAGCGCGCGCCCGGGCGAGAACGGAAGTGGGGTGTCGGGCGCGGACCCCGCCCGACCTCGCGGAGCCGGGACAGCCACCGTCAGGACGCGTCCGGCGGCTCGTACCAGATGGGCGAGGACCACGCGCGCTCCTGGATCGTCGCCGGCAGGCCACCGGGGATGGCGATGCCGAGCTTCGCCGCATCCCGCGTGCTCCAACGCGGCGTCGGGATCTCGAGCACACGGGCGTAGTAGAACGCGTGGAGCGCCGGGTCGAAGGCCGGATCGGTCCAGACGGCCGCGAGATCTGCCGCTCCGATCGTGTTCTCGTAGGTCGCCTTCGCGACGTCGACGGTGTTGCCGACGGCGGGAAGCCTGCCGGTCGCGGGGTCCGGTTTGCGATCGCCGCTCCAGGCGACGTCGAAGATCTGCTCGTGCTGGACGCCCGCGGCGTCGACCCAGCCCTTGACCACCTGCACGCGGTCGAGGTTGCCGCTGCGCGGGTCCTTGAGCGCCGCCACCAGGAACGAGGGCGGCTTCCCGCCGCCGCCCGCGAGCGTCCCGCCCATCGGCACGCCCTTGCGGTAGCCGATCGCCGCCAGATCCTGCGTGCGGGCGTCCGCCGCATCGAAGCCGTAGCCGCCGAAGAAGCGAACGGTGAGATGCGGGCCGCTGGTCGCGAAGGTCTCCTTGCGCTGCATCGCGGCGAAGATCGCCTCGCGGGTGTTCTCGGGCGCCCACACGCCGGCCAGCCCTCCGGAGCTGAACTCGCGGATCTGCTGGGTCTGCTCCGGGGTGCCGCCGAAGCCTTCGAGGCGGTGCCGCGGGCTGTTCTCGATCGCGAACTTTCCCGTGTAGTTGTCCTCCTCGTTCGTGGCGGCGGCGTTGTGCGTGTCCGAGTCCCCGATCAGCCCGAAGCGGAACGGGTTGCCGCGGCCCTCGCGGGTGAGCGAGAGCCCGTCGAGCAGGGCCTTGCGCGCGAAGCTCCCCGCCCGATGGGTGGGCCGCTCGGCGTTGGCGGAGAGCGTGTAGTCCCACTGCTCGAAGCCCGCGAACTCGTCGTTGGGCGAGAGCGAGGGGTGTGTCTCGGAGGTGCCCTTGATCTGCGTCAGCTCGTAGAGCGGCTCGTTGCCGGCGCGCGCCGCGATCGACTCCTTGGTGAGCGGCTCCCCGTCGCGTCCCTCGAGCGCGAACATCCTGCCGTCGCTGGCGTTGCCGTTGTGGGGGATCGCGAGCAGGGTGGCGCCCCGCGCGCGCACGCCCTCCATCCAGCTCCAGAGGGCGGCGGGGTCCTCGGTGTCGAGTGCGGAGAGCGGCAGCTCGGGCAGGTGGCGCGAGTCGCGGAACACCACGACGCGATGGAGGTTGCGCTTGTCGGGGTTCGAGGTCCACTCGAAGGCGGGGAAGGTGGTGAAGCGGCCGGGCTCGTAGTAGCGGTCGGCGGTCTCGACGATCTCCTTCCAGATCGGCTTGCTGACCGCGGGATCGGTCAGCTCGGGACGTGAGCGGCCCGCGCTCATCTCGTCGATGATCCGGGCGAAGGCGTCGAAGGCGAGCTTCCGGTCGGGCGAGGTGACCTGCTTCGCGAGATCGAGCTTGGAGAGCGGGCTCTTCGGGTCCGCCATCTGCATGAACACGCCCATGTACTCGGCGTGGTCGCTCACCGCGTAGAAGTCGAGCGGGGTCACGATCCGAAGGTCCGGGCCCCCGCCGCCGCCCGCGATCGCCTTGCCGCGCGCCCACTCGTAGGCATCCGCCGGCCGGGTGGGCGAGCCGTTCGTGAACGCGTCGAAGGAGTAGCCGGTGTGGACGTGGACGGCGCCGAACCAGGCGCGCGTCGCGGGAGCGGCCTTCTCCTTCCCGTCGGCGGGCGCCGGGGCGGCGAGAGCCGCCGCCAGCAGGACGAGCGTGATCCTGGGACGCATCGCGAGCCCCCCTTGCGATGCGCGCAGTATCCCCCGGTCCCCTGGCCGACGACAGGGGCCATGCGGCTTGCCAACGGGATTGGAACATGTTTCATTTCCGACCCGATGGACTTCCGCGACTCCCCCCGTGAGGCCGCCTTCCGCGCCGAGGCGCAGGCCTTCCTCGCGGCGCACAAGCCCGCCCGCTGGCGGCACCCCTTCGAGGACGGGGTGGACGAGCACGAGCTCCTCGCCGGGCAGAAGGCCTGGCAGCGCACGCTCTTCGAGCACGGCTGGGCGGCGGTGCTGTGGCCGGAGGAGTACGGCGGCCGCGGCGCGGGCCCGATCGAGGCGATCGTCTGGAACCAGGAGCTCGCCCGGGCCGGGCTCGGCGAGTCGATCTTCGTGGTCGGCACGGCGATGGCCGGGCCCACGATCATCGCCCACGGCAGCCCCGCGCAGAAGCAGCGCTACCTGCCGCCGCTCCTGCGCGGCGACGAGATCTGGTGCCAGCTCTTCAGCGAGCCGGGCGCCGGCTCGGATCTGGCCTCGCTCGCGGCGCGGGCGGTCCGGGACGGTGATCATTGGGTGGTGTCGGGGCAGAAGACCTGGTGCTCGGGCGCGCACTACGCGGACCTCGGGATCCTGCTGGCCCGCACCGACCCGAGCGTGCCCAAGCACAAGGGCATCACCTACTTCCTGATCGACATGAAGGCCCCCGGCGTCGAGATCCGCGCGCTTCGCCAGATGTCCGGCGGCTCGCACTTCAACGAGGTGTTCCTGAACGAGGTGCGGATCCCCGACGCGTGCCGGCTCGGCCCCGAGAACGCCGGATGGGCGGCGGCGATGACGACGCTCCTCAACGAGCGCATGGCGCTCGGCGGCACCGGGGGCTTCTTCTCGTTCCGGGAGCTGCTCGAGCACGCCCGCGCGCACCGTGACCGGCTCGACGCCGTGACGCGGGACCAGATCGCGCGCCTCTACTGCTGGGACAAGACGCTCGAGCTGCTCAACGCGCGCGTCGTCACGAAGCTCGGCCGCGGCACGATCCCGGACGCGGAGTCGTCGGTGATGAAGCTCGCCCTGGGCCGGATCCTCACCGCGGGCGCCGATCTCGGCCTGCGCATCGCCGGCGCCGAGGCCTTGCGCCGCCACGGGCCCTGGCAGCACCAGTTCCTGACGGCACCCTCGCTGCACATCGCCGGGGGCACCGACGAGATCCAGAAGAACCTGGTCGCCGAGCGCGTGCTCGGGCTCCCCCGCGAGGGCCGCGGCGATCGCGACGTCCCCTTCGAGAAGCTGCGCCGCTCGGGCAGCCCGGGGGCCTGAGCCGCACCCGCGCACCTCAAGCCGATCGGCGGATCCGCCGATCCCGCCTCCGGTCGGAGGGGTCCATGCGCCTGGTCTCGCTGCTCGGCCTCGGGTCGTTCGCCCTCGTGAGCCTGTGGGTGGGCGGCCGGCTGCTGGCGCTCGCCGCCCGTACGCGCCAGGCACCCGAGACCGCCCTCGGCACCGCGCTCTTCTTCGGCGCCGGGCTCGGCTACGCGCTCGCCGTCGGCGCCCGCCAGCTCGAGGTGCTGCCGCACGAGTGGGTGGGCGCCATCCGGCTCGCGGGCATCGCCTTCATCCACGTCGGCTCGGCGGCGCTCGCCTTCGGCGCCTGGCGCATCTTCCGGCCGGCCGAGCGCTGGGCGAAGCGGGCGTGCCTCGTGATCGTCGCGGGCCTCGCCGCGACGCTCGCGCTCCGCACGCTCGATCCGCCGACTGCGACGCAGCCGGTGTCGAGCCCGCTGCACTTCTGGCCGACGATGCTGCTCGGGGCCGCGGCCTACGGCTGGTGCGCCTTCGAGTCGGCACGCTACGCCGCGGCGCTGCGCCGTCGCGCCCGCTTCGGCCTCGCCTCCCCGGCGCTCGCGCGGCGCTTCGCGCTGTGGGCGGCCGCCGGCGCGGGCGCGGTCGGCATCCACCTGTGCAACATGGTGAACCGGTTCATCGATCCGGTCACGGTCGATCCGGCGATCCTGATGCTCACCTCTGCGCTCGGTCTGGGCGCGGCGGTGACGCTCTGGCTCGCCTTCTTCCCGCCCGCCTGGTGGCCCGCACGGACGGTGCCGAGCGGCTCCTGACGCCTCCGGGCAGCGGTCAAGCGGCACTCGCCGCCCGCCGATGGAGCGGGCGTGGCGGTGCTCCAAGGGATCGGCCTCGGCTCCTTCGTGTTGGCCAGCCTGGCCGTCGGTACCCGCCTGCTCCTGCTCGCGCGGCGGACGCGCGCGGCGCCCGAGGGGGCCCTGGGAGCCGCGCTGCTCCTGGGCGGTGGCATCGGCTACCTGCTGATGGTGCTGGCGCTCGACCTCCTGCCGAGGCCCTGGGCGCCTGCCGCCCTGCTGCTCGCGAACCTGAGCCTCCACGCCGGCGCGCTCTTCCTCGCGATCGGGACCGCCCACATCTTCCGGCCGGGCGATCCGCGCGGGCGCGCGATCGTCACCGCGATCGCGCTCGTGCTCGGCTTCTCGTACACGCTGCGCCTCGGGGACGCGCGCACGATCCCCCCCGCACCGGTGGTGTTCTGGACCAGCACGATCGGCAGCGCGGCCGCCTACGCCTGGAGCGCCGCCGAAGCCGGCCGCTACGCGGCGCTGCTGCGCCGCCGGGTGCGGCTGCGGCTCGCCGACCCGGCCGTCACCCGCCGCATCGTGCTGTGGTCGGCCGCGTGCAGCGCCGCGGTCGCGATCCACGCGGCGACCGCCGCGAACCGCTTCCTCACGGCGCAGGGGACGCACCCTGCGGTGCTGGCGCTGAGCTCGGCGCTCGGCCTCGGCGCGGCGGGCTGCCTGTGGCTCGCCTTCCGGCGCGCCCGCACCACCGCGGGCGCCGTGCCCGGCGCCGCCTAGCCGATGGCCCTGCTCGCGCTGCTCGGCTACGGCGCGTTCGTGCTGGTCAGCCTCGTCGTGGGCGTCCGGCTCCTGCTGCTCTGGCGCGGGACCCGGGAGACGCCGGAGCTGGCGATCGGCGTGACCCTCACGGCCGGCGGCCTCTCCTTCGCACTCGGGATCGCGGCCTTCTCGGCGCCGGAGCTGCCGCGTGCCGCCGCTGCGTCGATCGAGATGATCTCCGGCTTCGCGGCGCATCTCGCGTCGGCGGCGCTGGCGCTCGCGCTGCGCCACATCTTCCGGCCCGACGAGCGCTGGGCGCGCGCGCTCCAGCTCGCGCTCACCGTCGCGCTCGCGGGCTCGTTCCTGCTCCGACTCGTGGATCCCCTCGCGTTCCCGCCGCCGCCGTTCGTCTTCTGGCCCTACATGCTGCTCGGTGCGGGGATCTACGCGTGGAGCGCCGTCGAGGCCCTGCTCTGCTGGCAGGAGACGGCACGGCGCGCGCGCCTGGGGCTTGCGGAGCCCGGCCTCGCGCGGCGCTTCCTCCTCTGGGCCGTCGCGGGCACCGCTGCACTCGGGATCTACGTGCTCGCGATGGTCGACCGCGCCCTGCAGCCCGGTACGATGTCGCCGGTCATGATCACCAGCATGTCGCTGCTCGGGATCGCCGCCGCGGTGGGCCTCTCGTCCGCGTTCTTCCCGCACGACCGCAGCGGCCTCGCGCTGCTGCGCGGAGGACGTCCGGGAGATTGAGAGCAGGACGCCCCGGGCGCCGGCTCCGCGGGCTACCCTGCCGCCTCGTGACGGTCTACCGGCTCGGCAGCGAGGTCGCCTTTCCGCCGCCCGAGGAGGCGGAGGCGTCGGGCCTGCTCGCGGTCGGGGGCGACCTGCAGCCCGAGCGCCTGCTGCTCGCCTACTCGCTCGGGATCTTCCCGTGGCCGCTCGTCGCGCGGCCCCTGCTCTGGTTCTCGCCCGACCCGCGCATGGTCCTCGAGCCCGCGCGGCTGCGCGTCTCGCGCAGCCTCGCGAAGACGCTGCGGAGCGCCCGCTTCGAGGTGCGCCTCGACACCTGCTTCGACGAGGTCGTCCGGCACTGTGCCGAGGTGCGACGGCGCGACGACGCCGGGACCTGGATCACCCCCGAGCTCGCGGCGGCGTACCGGCGCCTGCACCGGCTCGGCTTCGCACATTCGGCCGAGGCCTGGCAGGACGGAAGGCTCGCCGGCGGCCTCTACGGCGTATCGCTCGGGGGCGCCTTCTTCGGCGAGTCGATGTTCACGCGCCGCCCCGACGCGTCCAAGGTGGCCTTCGCAACCCTGGTCCGGCAGCTCGCGGCGTGGGGCTTCGATCTCGTGGACTGCCAGGTACACACGGACCACCTGGCCCGCTTCGGCGCCGTCGAGTGGCCGCGGGCGCGCTTCCTCGCAGCCCTTGCCGCAACCCTCGCGCGGCCGCCGCGCCGCGGGGCGTGGCGGCTCGACGTGCAGCCGGGCCCATGCGATCCGAGCGACACGGTTCCGTGACGCAGGCCCGGGGCGCGAGGCCGAGGGAGGCTACAGCGGGCGCCTCCGCGGCGGATCCGCCGCTCGTCGCCGTGGGCGACGCGCTCGCGCGCCGGCTCGCGCGGCTGCGCTTCGCGCCTCCGGTCGCGCACGTCTACCACCCGTTGCGCTACGCCCGCGCGCCCTGGGTCGAGTACCTGCGCCGCTACGGCGCGGCGCCCCGTGAGATCGTGTTGATCGGCATGAACCCGGGACCGTTCGGAATGGCGCAGACGGGGGTGCCGTTCGGCGAGGTGGGGCTGGTGCGGGACTGGCTCGGGATCGAGGCACCGGTCGGGCGGCCGCGCGACGAGCATCCGAAGCGGCCCGTCCAGGGCTTCGCCTGCGCGCGCAGCGAGGTGTCGGGTGCGCGGCTCTGGGGCTGGGCGCGCGGCCGCTTCGGCGCGCCCGAGCGTTTCTTCGCCCGCTTCTTCGTCGCGAACTACTGCCCGCTCCTCTTCCTCGAGGCGAGCGGCCGCAACCTCACCCCCGACAAGCTGCGCGCCGCCGACCGCGAGCCGCTGCTCGCCGCCTGCGACGACGCCCTGCGCCGCACCGTCGAGCTGCTGCGCCCGCGCCTCGTGGTGGGGATCGGGCACTTCGCCGAAGGGCGCGCGCACGCCGCGCTCGGGGCGACGGGCCTCCCGATCGGGCGCATTCCGCACCCGAGCCCTGCGAGCCCGGCCGCGAACCGCGACTGGGCGGGGCAGACCGAGCGCTCCCTCGCGGAGCTCGGCGTGCCGCTCTGAGGACCTGCGCGTCGCGCGGGGCCGGCCGCCGTCCCCGTGGCCCTCGCGGCGCGCGTCGCTCGTGCGCTGGGGCGATCCGCTACGGCTGGACCGCGTCGGGGCTCGCCGCGCGCAGGATCCAGCGCCGGTACCAGGCGGGCGCGAAGAAGGTGAGTCCGTAGAGGGTCACCGTCGTGACGCCGAAGGTGGCCGTCGCGAGCTGGATCGGAGGGCCCCAGACCGCGAGCGTCTCGGGCCGGTCGATGAGCAGGGAGGGAAGGCTCGCGGTCCAGGTGGCGAGCGCGGTGCCGAGCGAAGCGCTGCCCCAGAGCAGGAAGCGGTTGGTGACGAGCGGGTCGGCGAGGCCCAGGGCGCTGCGCCGGCGCAGCAGCCCGTAGTAGCGGTACGACTCGACCATCGTCCAGAGCGGGTAGGTCCAGATCACCGCGAAGCGCAGCCACCAGAAGCCGTTGCCGGGCAGCATGCTGCGATAGCCGTTCGTGAGCTCCCACCCGAGGTGCCCGCCCCACAGCGCCAGCAGCGCGGCACCGGTGAGCGCGCGTGCCCAGCGCTCTTGCGGGCGGAACACGGTCAGCACGAAGAACAGGACCATCGTGACGCCGGCGTCGTGCAGGATCGAGCCGATGGCGTGCAGGGCGAGCTCGACGTCGTTGCCGGCGGGCGTGCCCGGGGCGCCGCGCAGGATCGAGGCTGCGATCAGGACGCCGTAGCCGAGCGCGGCGGTGGCGAGGATGCCGAGGCCGAGCAGCAGCTCGGGCCGCTGGCGGGTGCGCGCCGCCAGCGCGATCAGGCGCAGCGCGACCACGGCCGAGGCGAGCACGAACGCCACCGTGGCCAGCAGGTGATAGCTCTGGATCAGGCCGCCCAAGCCGCTTACCCCCGGCGGCTCCATCGAACGATTGCGGCCTGTGCTTGAGCGGCCGGCTCGCGAGCGGGTGGTCCGGCCCTCAGAGCCCGAGCCCTTCCGCGATCCGCGCGCGATGCCAGACGGGATCGCCGAGCAGGTGCTCGACGGCCTTCGCGCGGCGGAAGTAGAGATGGCAGTCGAACTCCCAGGTGAAGCCGACGCCGCCGTGGATCTGCACGCTCTCGGCGGCGGCGCGCGTGAGGGCGTCGCCGGCGGTGGCCTTGGCGACGCTCGCCGCCTCGGCCAGCACGCCCGGCTCGACGCCGTCCTGCGACGCGACCCACCACGACCAGTACGCTGCCGAGCGCGCCGTCTCGAGCTCGAGCATCACCTCGGCGCACTTGTGCTGGATCGCCTGGAACGAGCCGATCGGCCGGCCGAACTGGATCCGCTCCTTCGCGTAGGCGACCGCCATCTCGAGGCAGCGCGCGGCCGCCCCGACCGCCTCCGCAGCGAGCGCGATCGCGCCGAGGTCGAGCGCGCGTCGCAGCGCGGGGCCTGCGCTGCCGGGCGTGCCGAGCGCCACCGCGGGTGCGTCGTGCAGGACGAGCTCGCCGTGCTTGCGCGCGAGATCGAGGCCGTCCGCCGGGACGAGCTCGACCCCTGGCGCGTCGGGGCGCAGCGCGACGAGCGTGAGCCCCGCCGCGCCAGGCTCGCGGGCCGCGACCAGCAGCAGCCCTGCGTTCTGGGCATCGAGGACGGCGGTCTTGGCTCCCGACACGCGAACATCCGCCCCGTCGCGCCGCAGCGTCGCAGCGACGCCGTCCAGCCCCGGGCGCGCGCCGGGCTCGTCGACGGCGAGTGCCGCGATCAGGTCGCCGGCGGCCAGCGCCGGCAGCCACTCCGCTCGCTGCGCCTCGCCAGCGGCAGCGAGGATCGCCTGGGTCGCGAGCACGGCGCTCGCGAGATAGGGCCCGCCCGCGAGCTGGCGACCCAGCTCCTCGAGCGCGATCCCGAGCTCGAGGAAGCCGAAGCCCTGGCCGCCGTACGCTTCGGGGATCGCGAGCCCCTGGAGCCCCAGCTCCGCACCCATCTGCTTCCAGACAGCGGGCTCGAAGCCCGCCCGCTCCGCGAGCCGGCGCACCTCGGCCGTCGGCCAGCGCTCCTCGACGAAGCGCCGCACGATGCCACGGAACTCGTCCTGCTCCTCGCTGAAGGCGAAGTCCATTGCTACCTCGCTGCGGCGGGGACAGACCCGGCGATCCGGCGATTCGCAGCGAATCGCCGG